>NZ_DBNGPQ010000187.1:0-50458 GCF_057122925.1 Umezawaea sp.
GCGCCGCTCCCGCGCGGCGGCCCACGCGCGGGTCCTGCTCGGTGCGGGTCGTCGGGGGTGGCGTTCCGCGCCACCCCGGACGGCCCGTCCACCGACGACAAGGAGGAGGAGACCAGTGCCCGACCCGACGCGCCTGACCGACCGTTCCTGGCTGGTGCTGGGCGATCTCGACCTCACCTCGACCAGGGCCCGGCTCGCCGCGGCCCACCCGGTGCTCCGCGTCACCGGCTACGACTTCTCCGCACCGCCGCACGAGCCGGTCGCGGAACTCGACGCCGACGAGCAGGCATCGGCCTGCTGGGGCGAACTGGTCCGCGCGGAGGTGGAGGCCGCGGTGGTCGACCCCGCCCCGGCCCGGCTCGCGGTGGCCAGGCTCGCCCGCGACCGGCACCTCGCCGTCGTCGTCACCAGGGGCGGCCTCGACCCGCGCACCGTGCTGGGCTGGGCGCTCGACCCCGACCACCACGACGTCCCGGCGCAGTCCACGGGGGAGCGCGGCCTGCCCGTGCTCCCGGCGGTCGAGCTGCCGGCCGCACTGCGCGGCGGGCAGCCGTCGGGGTCGGCGAGCACGCTGCGCAGGCCGTGCGGTCAGGCGCCCGCGGAGTTCGCCGCCGCGCTCGGGGTGTCCGAGGAGGCCGTGCTCACGACGGCCGTCGCGGTCCTGCTGGCCCGCTACCGCGGTCTGCCCACCGTCGACCTGCTGGTGACGACGCCGAGCCCGGTGCTGGTACCGGTGCTCGTCGAGGACCACCGGCGGGCGTCCGAACTGGTGCGGATAGTCCACAACGGACTGCTGAACGGGATTCCCGTGCCGCCGTCCGCGGGAGCGGCCGTCGCCGTGGGCCGCCACCGCGACACCGCGCCGGAGGCCGTCGGGCGGTTCGCCGTCGCGCCGGTGCGGGTCGCCGACGGCCGGGCGGAGCACGAGCTGTCCTTCGCGCTCACCGACGACGGCACGCTGCGCGTCGACCACGACGCCGGGCTGTTCGAGACGCGGGCCGTGTTCACGGCCGCGAACCGGCTGCTCGCCGTGCTCGCGGGCATCACCTCCGACGAGCGGGTCGGCGACATCGGCGCACTCACCCCGGCGGAGCGCGACGAGGTCGACACCTGGTCGCGCGGCGAGCACCGCCAGGTCGAGGACACCTGCCTGCACACCCTGGTCGAGCGGCACGCCGCTGCCACACCCGCCGCCGTCGCGGTGGTCTGCGGGGGCGTCGAGCTGACCTACGGCGAACTGGACGCGCGCGCCAACGGCGTGGCGCACCGGTTGCTCGGGCTGGGGATCGGCGCGGGCGACCTCGTCGCGGTGCTCGCCGACCGGGCCGCCGAGCCGATCGTCGCGATGCTCGGTGTGCTCAAGGCGGGCGCGGCCTACGTCCCCGTCGAACCCTCCTACCCGCCCGAGCGGATCCGGCACGTCCTCGACGACTCCGGGGCGCGGGTCGTCGTCGCGCACCGGCCGTTCGACGCGCCGATCCCGGTCCTGCCGCTCGCCGACCGCGCCGACGGGCCGCGGCACGACCCGGCCGTCGCGGTCGACCCCGGCGACCTCGCCTACCTCATCTACACGTCCGGCTCGACCGGCGTGCCCAAGGGCGTCGCGGTGAGCCACCGGTCCATCGTGGTCTCGACGCACGCCCGCGGCATCGGCGGACCGCCGCCCGAGCGCGACCTGGTGACCATGCCGCTGTGCTTCGACGGCGCGGCGGGCGGCCTCTACTGGACGCTCACCGGCGGCGGCACCGTCGTGCTGCCGACCGAGGCCGAGGCGCACGACCTCCTCGCCCTGCGGGCGCTGCTGCTGCGGGACCCGGTCACGCACGTCCACTCCGTGCCGTCGCACTACGGCCTGGTCCTCCAGGCGGCGGCGGGCGCGGGGCTCGAACACCTGCGCCTGGTCTCCGTCGGAGGCGAGCCGATGCCGCCCAAGCTGGTCGCCTGGCACCTGCTGGACTGCCCGGAAGCGGTGCTGCTCAACGACTACGGCCCGACCGAGTGCGCCGTGTGGGCGACCGCGCACCGGTGCGGCTTCGCCGAGGCCACCGGCGCGAAGATCCCCATCGGCGGCCCGCTGCCCAACTACCGCGTCCACGTGCTGGACGCCCGGCTGCGGCCCGCCCCTCCCGGCCTGGCCGGGGAGATCTACATCGGCGGCCCCGCCGTGGCGCGCGGCTACCACCGCAGGCCAGGACCGACCGCCGAGCGGTTCCTGCCGGACCCGTTCGGCGCGCCGGGGGAGCGGATCTACCGCACCGGCGACCGCGGCCTCTGGTCGGCGGAGGGCGAGCTGCACATCATCGGGCGGGTCGACAACCAGGTGAAGCTGCGGGGTTTCCGGGTGGAGCTGGGCGAGATCGAGGCCGCGGTGCGCAACCACCGGTCGGTCGCGGACTGCGCCGTCACGGTCCGGACCGGGGGCAACGGCGTCGACCAGGTCCTCGCGTTCGTCGCGTCGCCCGATCCCGGCCTCACCGACGGGGACCTGCGGGACGAGGTGGCCCGGCTGCTGCCCGCCTACATGCACCCCGACCGGTTCGTCGTGCTGCCGAGGCTGCCGCGCGGCCCCAGCGGCAAGGTCGACGCGCAGGTGCTGCGGACCTTCGACCTCGACTCGGTGCCGACGCCATGACCGTCCTCGACTCGCGGCCCCCAGGGGGGCTCGACCTCTCCGCCGTCGCCAGGAGCGACGGCCTGCACCTCGCCGACGGCGGGGACCGCGTCGACCTCACCGCGGCCGACACGTCCTCCGAGCTGAGCGCCGTGCTGGCGGCGCACCCGCTGGTGGCCCAGGTGGTCGTCCTGCGCCAGTCCGGCCGCGTCACGGCGGTCGTCGTGCCCCGACCGGAACCGGTCGTGCCGTCGGCCCGTCCCGCGCGGACGGCGCAGCTGCTCGACCGGCTCAACCGCCTCGATCCGCACCGGGTCCTCCAGATCGGCATCGGCGACCTCGACCTGCCCGCCTCGTTCTCGGCGCAGTGCACGACCTACCGGCTGGTCGACCTGTCGCTGACGCGGGTGTGCGACGTGCTCACCCGGCGGCCGGACCTGCGGCCCAGGATGAGCGTGCGCGCCATCTCCGCGGTGGGCGACCCGATCACGGCGCCGGAGCCGTACGACCTGGTGCTGGTGGACCTCGCGGCGCCGTCGCTGTCCACCGTGGACCTGCCGACCGCGGTCGTGCGCTGGCTGCGGCTGGTGGGCGGCGCGGGCGCGGTGTTCGTCGCGAACCTGCGCGACCCCAGGGTCGAGCGCCTGGCGAACTGGACCCGCACCGGCAGGCCGAGCAGCGTGCGGGACGCCGCGGGCTGGTCGCCGCCCGCGCTGCTGCGCGGGCTCGCCGTCGGCCACGACGTCGCGGCGCACGCCTACCCGCCGCTCGGTCCGGTCGGCCACTTCGACGTGGTGCTGCGCCACGCGGGCGCCCACCTGCGGCTGCCGATGCTGCGCTGGAACCGGGAGGTCCAGTCACCGGCGCACCTCGCGCGGCTGCTCGCCTCCCGCCGGGTCGAACGGGTCCGGCTCGTCGGCATCCCGCTCGCGGGCGTCGTGGACACCGTGCTCGCCCGGCGCGCCCGCGAGTCGCGCCCGGCCGCCGTCCGCTACGGCTACGGCAACGGGGTCGACTGGCACGAGGTGGAGGCGGTCGCGGCGGACCACGGCTACGAGGTCACGTTCGCCGCCTCCCTCACCGGCACCGAGTACCACTTCGACGCCGTGCTGGAGCGCTCCGAGGCCACGGCCCGCCGGTCCGCTCGGCCGCACGGCGGTCTCGCGCCGCGACTGCGGCGGTGGCTGGCGCTGCGCGCCCCCGACCTCACCGGTCCGGTGGACCTGGTCGTGCTGGACACCGGGCAGCTAGCCGGGATCGCGGGAACCCCGTGACCCGGCGGGCGGTGGTGCTCGGCGGGGCGGGCCAGGTGGGCGGGCTCTTCACCCGCCTCCTCCGGCCGCGCGGTCCGGTGGTGTCGGTGGACGTCCGGCGCTCGGAGGCCGTCGGGGTCGAGTCGGTGGTGTGCGACGTCCGCGCGCCGTCGGCCGCGGTGCTCGACGCGGTGCGGTCGGCCGACGTCGTGGTCCTCGCGCTGCCCGAACCGGTCGCGCTGACCGCGGCCGCGGCGTGCGCGGAGGCCGTCCGGTCCGGTGCGCTGCTCGTCGAGACGCTGTCGGTGCAGGAGGGCGTCACCCGCGGGCTCACCGCGCTGGCCGAGGAGCGGGGCGCGGAGGTGTGCGGCCTGAACCCGATGTTCGCCCCCTCGCTGGGTTTCGCGGGCAACGCGGTGGCCGCGGTCCGGGTGGTCGACGGCCCGCGCACCGCCGAGGTGCTCGGGCTCGTCGCCGGGGCGGGCGCGCGCGTCGTGGAGGTGACGGCCGAGGAGCACGACCGCACCACCGCCGTGCTCCAGGCCGCCACGCACGCCGCCGTCCTCGCGTTCGGCGCGGTGGTGGCGGACCACGGCGACCCGTCCGTCCTCCTGGGACTGGCGCCGCCACCGCACCTGACGCTGCTGACGGTGCTCGCCAGGATCACCGGGGGGAACCCCGACGTCTACTGGGAGATCCAGACGGCGAACGTGCACGCGGCGGCCGTGCGGACGCAGCTCCGCGAGGCGCTGCTGGCGATCGACGAGTTCGCCTCCACGGGCGACGACACGGGTTTCCACGACTCGGTGCGCCGGATCGACGACGGTCTCGGCGACCACGCGCCACTGCTGCGCGACCGCTGCGCCCGGCTGTTCGCGGCCGGGCCCACCAGGGGAATGGACGGGACATGGACGAGTTGACCGTGCGCGACGCCACCAGGGACCTGTTGCGCGCGCTGGGTCTCACCACGGTGTTCGGCAACCCCGGCACCACGGAGATCGCCTTCCTCACCGACTGGCCGGAGGACTTCCGCTACGTGCTGGGGTTGCAGGAGTCGGTCGTGGTGGCGATGGCCGACGGCTACGCGCACGCGGCCCGCGAGCCCGTGCTGGTGAACCTGCACTCCGCCGGTGGGCTGGGCCACGGCCTCGGCCACGTGTTCACCGCGTTCCGCAACCGCACGCCGATGATCGTCCTCGCGGGCCAGCAGATGCGCACGCTGCTGCCCGACGACCCGTTCCTCGGCGCCACCGACGCGGTCGACTTCCCCAAGCCGTACGTGAAGTGGAGCTGCGAGCCCGCCCGAGCCCAGGACGTGCCCGCCGCCATCGCCCGCGCCTACCACGTCGCCACGCAGGCGCCGCAGGGCCCGGTGTTCGTCTCGGTGCCGGTCGACGACTGGGACGCCCCCGCCGAGGGGCCCGTCGTGGTCCGGCCGCGCATCCCCGGCACCGCACCGGACCCGGCGGCGCTGGACGAGGTGGTGGCCGCGCTGGACGGCAGCTCCCGACCGGGCATCGTCGCGGGGCCCGCGGTCGACGAGGACGGCGCCGTGGCGGACCTCGTCGCGCTCGCCGAGCGCACCGGCGCCGGGGTCTGGGCGAGCGGCGTGTCGGCGCGGTGCTCGTTCCCCGAGGACCACCCGCTGTTCCGCGGCTTCATCAGCCCGGAGCGCCGGGCCACGGCCGCCGCGCTCGCCGAGCACGACGTCGTCGTGGTGCTCGGGGCGCCCGCGTTCACCTACCACGTGCACCGCGGCGAGTCCGAGGTGCCGCTGCCGCCGCTGTTCCTGCTGAGCGACGACCCCGAGGCACTGGCGCGGGCGCGCGAGGGCACCGGCGTCCGGGCCACCGCCAAGCTCGTCATCACCGCGCTGCGCGAGCGGGTCCGGGCCGCCGACCGTCCACTCCCGACCCGGCGGCCGCGGCCACCCCGACCCGCCGAGACCACCCCGATCTCCGGGGGCCACGTCTACTCGACGATCGCGGAGCTGCTGCCGGACAACGCGATCGTGGTCGAGGAGACCCCCAGCCACCGCACCCTCCTGCACGACCACCTGCCGATCACGGCGACCGACACCGGTTTCCTCACCACGGCCAGCGGCGCGCTCGGCTACGGGCTGCCCGCCGCCGTGGGCGCCGCGCTGGCCAGGCCGGACCGCAAGGTGGTCGCGGTGATCGGCGACGGGTCCTCGATGTACGGCATCCAGGCACTGTGGACGGCCGTGCGGGAACGGGCGCCCGTGACCTTCGTGATCCTCGACAACGCCCAGTACTCCGCGGTGCGCACGCTCGGCGCCGCGGCGGGAGGGCGCAACATCCCCGGCGTCGACCTGGGAGGGCTGGACTTCGTGGCGCTGGCCGGTGGCATGGGCTGCCCCGCGAGCTCGGTCTCCGACCCGGCCGCGCTGAAGGCCGTCCTCGCGGCGGCGCTGGCCGACGACGGCCCGCACCTCGTCCACGTCCGCGTGGACCCGAACCCCCCGGCCATGTACTAGCGGGGGTTCTTCCCCTGATACCGCGGCGAGAGAGCCGGAAATTAGCGTGGACCGCAGGTGGGCACGACAGCGCCACCGCGCGGCTCTTCGAAGGAAAACCCCCAGTGCGACGCGGAACCCACCGTCGCCTGTTCTGTGGCGAGAGGAAGAGATATGAAGGCGGAGCTGGCGATGTTCGGCGGCAAGCCCGCGGTACGTCCGGAGTACCGGCGTCTGGAGTGGCCGGTGGTGACGGACGCGGAGCGGGACGCCGTCCTGCGCGTGCTGGACCACCGGAAGTTCACCGTGGGCGCGAAGAACGAACCGGAGATCCACGGCCTGGAGAGCGAGTGGGCCGAGTTCTGCGGCACCCGCCACGCGGTGGCGGTCAACAGCGGCACGGTGGCGCTGGAGCTGGCGCTCACGGCGCTGGGGATCCAGCCGGGCGACGAGGTGATCGTGCCCGCCCTGAGCTACGTCGCGACGGCGATGGCGCCGCTGTACCAGTTGGCGATCCCGGTCTTCGTCGACATCGACCCGGTCACCTTCAACATCGACGTGACGAAGATCGAGGAGAAGATCACCAACCGCACCAGGGCGATCGTCCCGGTCCACCTCGGCGGTCTGCCCGCCGACATGGACGAGATCCGGGCACTGGCGCGCAAGTACGACCTGCTCGTCGTCGAGGACGCCGTGCAGGCGCAGGGCGGCCAGTACCGCGGCGAGACGATCGGCTCGCTCGGCGACGTCGGCTGCTGGAGCCTCAACGTCGAGAAGAGCGTCCCGACGTGCGGCGAGGGCGGCCTGATCACCACCGACGACGAGGAGGTCGCGGAGCGCGTGCGCAGCCTGCGCATCCTCGGCGAGGACCTCAGCACCGAGGAGCGGCTGTACGTGTCGGCCACCCGCGGGTCGAACCTCAAGCTCAGCTCGGTGCTCGCCGCGTTCACCCGCGCCCAGCTCGACCGGTTCTGGGAGTACCAGGCCAAGCGCGACCAGAACGTGCCGGTGTTCCTGGACCGGCTGGCCCAGCTCCCCGGCATCGTCATCCCCACCGTGCCCGCCGACCGCACGCACATGTGGCACATGCTGCGCTTCCGCTTCAACCCGGAGGCCGCGGGCCTCGAAGGGGTCACGGCGGGCCGCTTCCGGCACGCCCTGCGCCGCGCGCTGCTCGCCGAGGGCGTGCCGCTCACGCACTACCAGATCATCCCGCTGCCGGGTCAGCCCGTGTTCCAGAAGCAGGACGCCTACGGCCAGGGCTACCCGTGGTCGCTGCCGGGCACCAACCCGCAGCGCTACGACCTCGCGGACTACCCGGTGACCTGCCAGGTCATCGAGGACTCGCTGTGCCTGCGCCGGATGCACCTCAACCCCGACGCCGGTCCCGCGCTGGAGGAGTACGCGGACGCGTTCGACCGCGTGTGGCAGCACCTCGACGTCGTCGGCCGGTTCGCCCGGTCGCTCGACTACGAGCCCCCGTGGGCGGCCGTGCCCGGCTACTCGGCGTCCAAGGTGGGTGCGGCGTGACCGTGCAGACCGCCGAGGCGTTCGCCGGGGTGGGAGTCGACCTGGGCGAGCTGGAGCGCCGGGCGCTGGCCGTGCGGGAGCACGTGCTCGCGATCGGCGCGGGCCCGATCGGCACCCACGTCGGTGGGTCGCTGTCGGCGGCGGACATCCTGGTGGCGCTGTACTTCGACGTGCTGCGCGTGCGCCCCGACGAGCCGGGCTGGAACGGGCGCGACCACTTCCTGCTCAGCAAGGGCCACGCCAGCGCGGCCCTGTACGCGACGCTCGCCGAGCGCGGTTTCCTCCCGGTGGAGGAGCTGGCCACCTACGGGCGGTCCTCCGGCAGGCTGATGGCCCACCCCACGCTGTCGGTGCCGGGCGTCGAGTTCGCCACCGGGTCGCTCGGCCACGGCCTGTCGCTGGGCGTCGGGCTCGCGCTCGCCGCGCGGCGGGCCGTGCGCCCCAACCGGGTGTACGTCCTGCTCGGCGACGGCGAGCTCCAGGAGGGCTCCGTCTGGGAGGCGGCGATGGCCGCCGCCCACCTCGGCCTGGACGGCCTCACGGCCGTCGTGGACCGGAACCGCTTGCAGATCAACGGTTCCACCGAGGACCGGATGGGGCTCGAACCGCTCACCGACAAGTGGCGCGCGTTCGGCTGGAACGCGTCCGTCGTGGACGGGCACGACTTCTCCCGGCTCGTCCCGGCGCTGCGCTCGGCACCGGGGTCGGGCCGCCCGACCGTGCTGATCGCCGACACCGTGAAGGGCCGGGGTGTCCGGCACCTCGAACACCGCAAGCAGGGGCACTTCGCCAAGCTGAGCCCCGCCGCCTACGAGCGCGCGCTCGCCGCGCTGCGAGCAGCGGCATGAGCGGCGCGCTGGTCGCGAGGGCGCAGGCGCCCGCTCCGGCGCCCGCGTCGGACCGGGCGGCCTACCGGGCGACGCTGCTGGAGCTGGCGCGGGAGGACAGCCGGATCTGGTGCGTCGACTCGGACACGGGCGGCCTGGAGAAGCAGTTCGAGTCCGAGCTGCCCGACCAGTACGTGGACCTCGGCATCGCCGAGGCCAACCTGATGTCCGTCAGCGCCGCGCTGGCGAGCACCGGGATCCTGCCGTTCGTCAACACCATGGCCGCGTTCGCCTCCGCGCGGGCGCTCGAACAGGTCAAGGTCGACATCGCCTACCACGCCCTCCAGGTGCGCGTCGTGGCCACGCACTCCGGCTTCTCCGCCGCGCACCTCGGGCCGACGCACCACGCCCAGCAGGACCTCGCGGTCATGCGGACCCTACCCGGCATGACCGTGATGACCCCCGCGGACGCGGGGGAGACCGTCCGCATGGTCAGGGCGGCCGCGTACCTGCCGGGGCCGGTGTACATCCGGCTCGGGCGCGCCGAGACCGACCCCGTCTACACCGGGGACGATCCGGGGTTCACGGTCGGCAGGGCGGTCGAGCTGCGCGCGGGCGGCGACGTGACGATCGTGGCCGCCGGGTCGTACCCGGTGCTGTTCGCGCTGGAGGCCGCCGATGCCCTGGCGGAGCAGGGGATCAGCGCCACCGTGCTCAACATGCACACCATCAAGCCGCTCGACGTGCCCGTGCTGGTCCGGGCGGCGGCCACGACCGCCGGGATCGTCACGGTCGAGGACCACTCGCTGCTCGGCGGGCTGGGGAGCGCGGTCGCCGAGGCGACCTCGCTGCACCACCCCACCCGCGTGCTGCGGGTCGGTGCGGCGGACTCGTTCTGCCCACGGCCGGGGACCCACCGCGAGCAGCTGGAAGCGTCCGGGGTCTCCCCGGACCGCGTCGTGGCCGCCGCGCGGGCCGTGGTGCGCGGCCGCCGGTGAGGACATCCACGCCTGACCATCCACAGTGGATGAACAGTGAAAGGAGAAGTGCGTCATGACAACCGCAACAGTGAGCACCTGCCCCGACTGCACCGAGACCGTACCCGTTCAGGACGGGCTCCGCGTCACGTCGATCGTCGTGTGCCCCGGCTGCCAGGTCGAACTCGAGGTCATCGCTCTCGACCCGACCGAGTTCGCCCTGGCGCCGGAGATCGAGGAAGACTTCGGGGAGTAGCGGTGCTGGCCGTCCTGACGACCCGCGTCCGCCTCGAAGAGCGGATGATCTTCGCCGCCCTGGAGCGGCGCGGCATCCCCTACGAGGCCGTCGACGACCGCAGCCTGGTCGTCGACCTGCAGACGGGTCCCGAGGTGCGCTACCGCGGGGTGTTCAACCGGATCATGTCGCACACGCGCAGCGTGTACGCCGCCCGCCTGTTCGAGGCCGCGGGTCTTCAGGTCGTCAACTCCAGCCAGGTCATCGAGACCTGCGGGGACAAGGTCCTGACGTCCCTGGCGCTCGTCCGCGCGGGTCTGCCGACACCGCGGACGGTCGTCGCGGTGACGCCGGACGCCGCGCTGCGGGCGATCGAGACCATCGGGTACCCGGCGGTGGTGAAACCCACCGTCGGGTCCTGGGGGCGCCTGCTGTCCAAGGTCAACGACCGGGACGCGGCCGAGACCCTCGTCGAGCACAAGCAGGCCATGCGCTCGCCGTCGCACTCGGTCTTCTACGTCCAGGAGCTCATCGACAAGCCGGGCCGCGACATCAGGGCCATCGTGCTCGGCGACCGGGTCGTGGCGGCGGTCTACCGCCGGTCCGACCACTGGATCACCAACACGGCGCGCGGGGCCACCACGTCGCCGTGCGAGCTGACACCGGAACTGGTGAAGCTCTCGCTGCTGGCCGCCGAGGCCGTCGGCGGCGGGATGCTCGCCGTCGACCTGATCGAGCGCTCGACCGGTGAGCTGCTGGTCACCGAGGTCAACCACACGATGGAGTTCCACGGTCTCGCCTCGGTCGCCGAGGTGGACATCGCGGACCTCCTCGTCGAGCACGTCGAGGAGGTGCTGTCCGGATGAAGGCGGCGGTGGTAGGCGGTGGCGGGTACATCGGCGGCGAGGTCGTCCGGTTGCTGCTCCAGCACCCGGAGGTCGAGCTGGCCCAGATCACGTCCACCCGCCACAGCGGACGTCCGCTCAGGGTCGTGCACCCCAACCTGCGCGACCAGAGCGATCTGACCTACGTGACGGACGACGAGGTCGAGGAGTGCGACGTCGTCTTCCTGGCGATGCCGCACGGCGCGTCCATGAAGGGCGTCGACCGGTGGTCGTCGGTCGCGCCGAGGGTGGTGGACCTCAGCGCGGACTTCCGGCTGACCGACCACGCGCGGCGCGAGCGCTACTACCCCGGACCCGCGCCGGACCCGATCTGGCTCTCCCGCTTCCAGGCGGGCATCCCCGAGCTGAACAGGGACGGCCTGCGCGGGGCCAGCCACATCGCGGTGCCGGGCTGCATGGCCAACGCCGCCATCCTCGCGCTGCACCCGCTGGCCGAGGCGGGGCTGATCGACGGCTCGGTGCTCGTCGACGCCCGCACCGGCTCCAGCGGGGGCGGCCGGACGCCCGACGAGGGCAGCCACCACCCGGAGCGCAGCGGCGCGCTGCGGATGGCGAAACCGCACGGGCACCGGCACACCGCGGAGATCGAGCAGGCGTGCGGGGTGCCGGTGCAGATGTCGGTGACCGCGATCGAGGCCGTGCGGGGCGTGCAGGTGGCGTGCCACATCACGCCGTCGCGGTCGGTCACCGAGCGGGAGCTGTGGTCGGTCTACCGCGACGCCTACCGCGACGAGCCGTTCGTCCGGCTGGTGCGGGAGCGCTCCGCGCTGCACCGGCTGCCCGAGCCGAAGATCCTCAGCGGCAGCAACTTCTGCGACATCGGGCTCGCGCTCAACTCGGCGGGCGACCACCTGGTGGTCGTCTCCGCGCTGGACAACCTGGTGAAGGGAGGTGCGGGCAATGCCGTCCACTGCCTCAACATCGCGTCCGGGTGGGACGAGACCGCTGGACTCTCCTTCACCGGGCTCCACCCGGTCTGAGCCGGGGTGCTTCGTGGTCAAGGTCGGCGGCTCGCTCGGTGACGACATGTCCCGAGCGTGCGCCGACATCCGCGACCTGGTGCTGGAGGGGTGCCCCGTCGTCGTCGTGCACGGCGGCGGGGCGGAGTCCGACCGGCTCGCGGCGGAACTCGGCCGCACCACCCGGTACCTGACGTCCACCAACGGGCGGCGCAGCCGCTACACCGACGCGGACGCGCTCGACTCCCTCACGCTCGGGATGCTCGGCCGGGTCAAGCCCCCGCTGGTGGTCGAACTGCTCCGCGCGGGCGTGCGCGCCGTCGGTCTGTCCGGAGTGGACGGTGGGCTCGTCACCGCCCGCAGGACGCCGCCCGCGCGGGTGGTGGTGGACGGCGCCGAGCGCGTCGTGCGCGACGACCTCTCCGGGCGGATCACGGCGGTGGACCCGCACCTGGTCCGCACGCTGCTGGACGCCGGGTACGTGCCCGTGGTGTCACCGCCCGCGCTGGACCCGGAGGCGGGTCCGCTCAACGTCGACGCCGACCGCTTCGCCGCCCGGCTGGCGGTCGCGCTCTCGGCGGACTGGCTGGTCGTCCTGTCCAACGTGCCGGGGCTGCTGCGCGACCCGGACGACCCGGCCAGCCTCGTCGCCGAGGTCCCGTGCGACGACCTGGCGGACTACCTCGACCTGGCGGAGGGGCGGATGAAGGTGAAGCTGCGCAGCGCGGGCGAGGCGCGGCTGGCGGGGGTGCGGCACGTCGTCCTCGCGGACGGCAGGGTGCCCTCGCCCGTGCTGGCCGCCCGAGCCGGTACCGGAACGACGTTCGTCGAAGGAGCACGATGACCACGCGCGCCGAGACACTGCTCCTCCAGATGGTCGGGATCCCCTCGCCGTCGGGCGAGGAGGCCGCACTGGCCGCCTACCTGGCCGAGGTGCTGCCGGACTTCGGGTTCGAGAGCCACGTCGACGACGTCGGCAACGTGATCGGCAGGCGCGGCGACCCGACCGCGCCGATGATCATCCTGATCGGGCACATGGACACCGTCCCGAGCCAGATCCCGGTGCGCCTGGAGGGCACGGTCCTGCACGGGCGCGGGACCGTGGACGCCAAGGGGCCGCTGGCCACGATGATCTGCGCCGCCGCCGAGGCCGACGTCCGCGGCGTGCAGATCGTGGTCGCGGGCGTGGTGGAGGAGGAGACCTTCGGCCGCGGCGCCACGCACCTCGCCGAGACGTTCCGGCCCGACGCCGGGTTCGTCGGCGAGCCCAACGGCTGGGCGGGCGTCGGCATCGGCTACAAGGGCCGGGTCATGCTCCAGTACGACGCGAGCCGCCCGTCCGTCCACACCGCCAGCCCCGAGGAGAAGGCGACCGAGGCCGGGGTCGCCTTCTGGAACGAGGTGGTGGGCTACTGCGACCGGGTGTCGACCGGGGACAAGGCGTTCGACCGGCCCATCGCCACGCTCGTGGAGATGGGCGGCACCATCGAGGAGGCGTCGCTGACCATCTCCGTCCGCACCCCGCCGGGGTTCGACCTCGACGCGTTCGAGCTGTTCCTCACCGGGGTGGCGCGCGACGGCGTGCTGAAGATCGACGACCGCACGCCCGCCGTGCGGGTGGACACGGGCGGCGCCGTCGTGCGGGCGCTGTGCGCCGGGATCCGCGCCCGCGGCGCCCGGCCGAAGCTGAAGCTCAAGACCGGGACCGCCGACCTGAACATCGTCGAGCCGCGCTGGAAGGTGCCGATGGCGGTGTACGGGCCCGGTGACTCCGCGCTGGACCACACCGACCGCGAGCACATCGACCTCGTCGAGTACGCCACGGCGATCGACGTGCTGCGCGACGCGCTGGAGCGGCTCGCCGAGGAGCTGGCCGGGGCGGAGTAGCCCGGCGGGCGGAGGGGGTTCGGGGCTCGCGCCCCGGACCCCCTCCGTTCGTCGTCACCTGATCGTGTCCCGGTCCTCCAGTACAGTCGCATGATCGTGAGATCCGAACAGGGCCAGGCGACGGCGCTGGTCGCCGTCCTCGGCGCGACGGTGCTGTGGGGGCTCGCCCCGGTCGCCACCCGCTTCCTGGTGCAGGACGCCGACCCGATGGGCCTGATCGCGATCAGGCTGGCGATCGGCTCCGCCTGCTACCTGCCGCTGGTGCCGTGGATGGGGCTCACCGAGCCCCGGTGGACCGGCCGGGGGCTCGCCGCCGTGACGGCGTGCGCGGTGGTCGGCATCATCGCCTACAACGTCTCGATGACCTACGGCGTCCAGCACGTCGAAGCCGGGCTGGCGGGGGCGCTGCTGGCCACCGAACCGCTCTGGATCGCGCTGCTCAGCGTCGTGGTGCTCAAGCAGGAGCTGACGCGGCCGCTGCTGTGGGGGTTCGTCGTGGCGTTCGCGGGCGTGGTGGTCCTCAGCGTCGGCGGCGGGATCGCCTTCGACCCGTCGATGCTGCTGGGCGCCGCGCTGGTGCTGCTCGGCGCGTTCCTGTGGGGGGTCTACTCCGTCGCGGTGGGCCCGCTCGTCCGCCGGTACGGCTCGTTCCGGATCAGCGCCCTCACGCTGTGGCTGGGGACGGCCCCGCTGCTGGTGGTCTTCGCCGACGAGGTCGCCGCCGCAGCGCGGGCCCTGGACGTCGTCGGCTGGTTCGTGCTGTTCCTCTACGGCGTCGGCGCCCACCTGATCGGGATGCTGCTGTGGAACTACGGCCTGTCCAAGGTGCCGGGCACGAGGGCGGGGCTGGTGCTCAACCTCTACCCCGTGGTCAGCATCGTCGGCGGGGTGGTGCTGCTCGGCGAGGCCGTCGAGCCGGTGGCGCTCGTCGGGTGCGCCGTCGTCGTGCTCGGCCTGGTGCTGTCGCAGGACAACGCCCTGTCGCGCGCGGTGGTCCGGCGCCGCTGATCACGCCACGTGGTGCCCCGCGGGCAGCCCCCTGGACTGGGTCGGCAGCTGGAGGGTCCGGTGGTCCCGCGCGGACACCAGGGTGCGCAGCCACGGCAGGTTCGGGCGCTCCTGCGCCAGCCACAGCTCGGGCTGGTGCGTCACGTCGCGCAGCAGGCCCTGCCCGATCCGCAGCACCCCCTCCGGCGGCAGGCCGTGCTGCGCGGGCGCGCCGTGCGGGTCGAGGGCGCGCTGCGCCCTCGCCTCCAGCCAGGAGAACACGTCGGCCAGCCGGTCGAGCGCGTCGACGAGCCCGCCCGCGTCCAGTTCCGCGTCGGCCCGCTGCCGGGCCAGGATGCGGACGAGCGGGTGGTACTCGTAGTGCGAACCGCCGAGCTGGTCCTCGTCGACCACGTCGACGAGCTGGTGGGCGGCCAGTTCGTCGAGCAGCCGCTGCGCCTCGCCCTCCGAGGTGCCCGCGACCGTCGCGGCGACCCACGCGGAGATGTGCGGCACCTCCAGGATGCTCAGCGCCAGCCACAGCCTCCGCGCCCCGGCACCGATCCGCTCGGCGGCGGCGGTGAGCCGCGAGCCGGTGTCGAGCGAGCCGTAGGTCAGCTCCGCGATCCGCCGGTTCTCGTCCTCCAGGTGGTCGACGAACCGCGCCAGCCGGAACGTCGGACGGGTGTGCAGCCTGGCCCCGGCCGCGCGGATCGCCAGCGGCAGGTACCCGCACAGCTCGACGACCGCCCGCGAGCTCTCCGGCTCCCTGGACACCCGCTCGGCGCCGATGAGCCGCGACAGCAGCCGCACCGCGTCCTCCGGCGCGAGGCCGTCGACGCGGCGGGTGGTCGCGCCGGGCGTCTCGGCCATGCTGGACTGGCTGGTGCACACCACCGCGCTGTCGCTGCCGCCGGGCAGCAGCGGTTCCACCTGGGTGCAGTTCGCCGCGTCGTCGAGCACGACGAGCAGGCGTTTGCCCGCGGTGATGCTGCGGAACAGCGTCGCCTGGTTGGCGAGGTCCGCCGGGATGCTCCGCTCCGGCGTGCCCAGCGCCTGGAGGAAGCCGTTCAGCACCACCTGCGGGCGCAGCGGGGTCGTGCTGCCCTTCAGGTCGACGTGGAGCTGGCCGTCCGGGAACCGGTCGTGCGCCCGGTGGGCGGCGTGCACGGCCAGCGCCGACTTGCCGACGCCGCCGCGGCCGATCAGCGTGATGATGGGCGCGCCGCCGGTCCGGTCGCGGCGCAGCTCGCGGTCGAGCCAGTCGAGGTCGTCGGACCGGCCGGTGAAGTCGCCGACGTCGGTGGGCAGCTGGGCGGGCACCTTCGCGGCGTACCGGGCGCGCTGCGGCTGCGGCGAGGACACCGGGTGGCCCGCGATGATCCGCCGGTGCAGGTCCTGCAACCGGGCGCACGGGTCGAGGCCGAGGTTGCTGACCAGCGTCGCCCGACCGGCCCGGTAGACGGCGAGCGCGTCGGCCCTGCGGTCGGACAGGTACAGCGCCGTCATCAGCCGTCCCCGCAGCTGCTCGCGCAGCGGGTACTCGTCCACCAGCAGCCGCAGCTCGCTGACCAGCTCCCGGTGCCTGCCCATGGCCAGTTCGATGTCGAGGCACTCCTCCAGCACCGACAGCCTGCGCTCCGACCAGTACGCGGCGACCGCCTCGATGGCCGGGCTGTCCAGCTCGGCCATCGGCCGTCCCTGGAACATCGCCAGCGCGGACCGGTACTCCTCGACCGCGCCCGCCAGGTCGCCGTCCTCGGCCCGTTCCCGCCCGCGCAGCGTCGCCCGCTCGAAGACCTGGGTGTCCAGGCAGCCTTCGGGCATCCGCAGCAGGTACCCGCCCCGCGCGGTCTCGATCAGCCCGGTGCCGCCCGCCTTCTCGAAGGCGCTGCGCAGCCGCCACACGCAGGTCTGGATCTGCTTGTCCGCCGTCACCGGGGGAGCGTCACCCCACACGGCGTCGATGATCCGACTGCCCGACACCACTTTGTTCGCCTCGGTCAGCAGCAGCGCGAGAACGGTGAGCTGCCGGTTCTTCGCGAGCTGCACCACGCGGCCCGCGATGGTCACCTGAAGTGGCCCGAGAATGCGGAAGAAAACGTCAATTCCGTTGTCAGGAACGTAACCCGTGCTCATGCTGCCCCCGTGTCATCGGGTAGGACACACAACGGCAAGACCCGGCGGATCGGTTGCCACGGTGGACTGTTCCAGCGACAAACGGAGCAGAACTTGAGTCCACCTCAAAGGTTCACCGGTCGGGACCGTCGATGATCCGGTCTTCCAGCCTGCACGCCTCGTTGATCAGCAGCAGCGCCAACTCGGACATGAACTCGGGCGATACCCCCAGCGTGCGGCCGCGTTCGGCGTACGCGGCGCGCACCGCGAGGACGCGGTCGGGCTGCATCATCGGAATACCCTCGGCCTTCTTGACGAGCGCGACGTCGGAACACACCTTGAGGCGTTCGGCGATCAGCGCCGCGAGTTGCTCGTCGAGGTGCTCGATTCGCTCCCGGAAGGGTCGTAGGATCTCCATCGGCCGAAAGTAAGTGCCGTTGCTCTCAGTGCGGTCTTGCCGGAGAACCCGGTTGCCGAGTGATCGATGATCGCTTTTGTGGCGGAGCGGGGCAATGGGAAGAAGCGCCGAGGAGGTGGGGCCATCACGAATTCCTATCGTTGATGGGGCGTTCGGATCACCGCTCTCCGGGCGGGGGTCGGCGTTCTCCGGGGCCGATTGCGCGACGGCCTCCGCCCGCTCGCGGGCGGTCCGTTCGCGAGCGGTCCGCGACGGGTGCCCTCCGGGGTGTGGCCGATGAGGCGCGGTGCGGTGGCCAATGATCGGTAACGCTGTTGTGCTACCGATTGTTTCGGTGGGGCGGCGGTCTTCGGGGAAGCGAAACCCCTTTCGCCACCGCGAGTGACCGATAGTCACCCTTTAATTGGCCATCCAGTTTTTCGTTGAGGCGTTCGGCTCAACCCGATGTACACCTTCCTTACGGAATGTAATACTTTGCTATATCGGCGCGCGGTGTTAGGGGGTTAGATGATCAGGGTGTTGCTCGCCGAGGATGTGCAAATGGTGCGCGGAGCACTCGTCGCCCTGCTGGACCTGGAACCCGACATGCAGGTCGTCGCGTCGGTGGCCAACGGCGACGACATCTTTCCCTCCGTCCTGCGGAACAAGCCGGACGTGGCGGTGCTCGACATCGACCTGCCGGGTCTGGACGGCCTCTCGGCGGCCGCGCTCATCCGCGACAGCGCCCCGGAAACGCGCACGCTCATCCTGACCAGCCTCGGCAGGCCGGGCACCCTGCGCCGCGCGCTCACCGCCCGCGTCAACGGCTTCATCCTCAAGGACTCGCCGATCGACGAGCTGGCGGACGCGATCCGCGGCGTCTCGGTCGGCCGCCGGGTGATCGACTCCCAGCTCGCGCTGGCCGCGTGGGACGGTGACGAGTGCCCGCTCACGCCCCGCGAGCTGGAGGTGCTGCGGCTGGCGGCGGACGGCGCGAACGCGATGGAGATCGCGAGCAAGCTGTTCCTGTCGGTCGGCACGATCCGCAACTACCTGACGACGGTCACCATGAAGCTCGAAGCGCGCAACCGCGTCGACGCGGTCCGCATCGCCCGCAAGTCCGGTTGGCTCTAGCCCGCCAGTTCCTCCGGGGCGTCCCGCACGTCGAGCGGGATCGACGCGTGCAGGTGGAACCGGCCGTCCGCCGCGCGCCCCGCGGTGAGGGCGCCCCCGATCTCGCGCACCCGCTCGGTCATGTTCCGGACACCGCTGCTGGACAGGTCGCGGATCGGCTCGACGACGCCGTCGTTGACGATGTCCAGCAGCACCTGGTCGCCGTGCCTGCGCACGGTGATGTCGCAGTTCCGGGCCTTGCTGTGCCGCAGCACGTTGGTGACGCCCTCGCGCACGAGCGCGGCCAGCACGGTCGCCGCGGGCTCGGGGACCTGCTGGTCGTCCAGCTCCACGTGCACCGCGACGTCGGCCGACGCCAGCACCGCCGTGGCGGAGGTGATCGTCTCCCGCACCGACAGCAGCCGGTAGCCCAGGGCGATCGACCGCACGTCGGCCATCGTGTGCCGGGCGATGTCGAGGATCTCGGCCACGGACTGCCGCGCCTCGGCGGGGTGCTCCGGCAGCATCCGGTGCACCAGCTCGCTCTTGAGCTTGATCGCCGACAGGCCGTACCCGAGCAGGTCGTGCAGGTCGCGGGACACCCTCATGCGCTCGTCGGCCACCGCGCAGTGCGCCCACCGGGTCCGCGACTCGCCCAGTCCGGCCGCGAGCACGGCCAGCCGCGGCAGGCCGTACGCCACCAGGCCGGTCATCGCGGTGGTGACCAGGCCGAACGCCACCGCGGTCGGGCCCGCGCCCACCGCCGCGTTGGTCGCGCCCGTCGCCGTGACGACCACGACGTACGCCACCCGGCCCGCGCCCTGCGGCAGCACCAGGAGGACGTTGCCCGCCAGCAGCCCCGGCACCGCCACCCAGGCCTGGTCGAGCAGGAACGCGGGCAGGAACGTGAGCGTCGTCTGCGCCACCAGCGCGAGGTGCACTATTGGAAAACGCAATGGCGAGCCCGACGCGCGGAAATAGCAGAGCTGCACGCTTGACAACAGGACAATGATGCCGATGGCGACCGCCGAATGGGTGGAGCCGCGACCGGTCAACAGCGTGTGGCTGATCTCCACGGCGGCCAAGCCGCACATCACCGCAATCGCGGCGCCCGTGATGCGGTCGGTGGGCGGCTTCAGCCGTGCGGTTCCACCCTGGCGGGTCACAGTAGTCATTCTGCCCCCGAGGACGCGCTGCGGCGAATACTACAAGGGCACCACTCCCACGTGCTCCAACACAAGGACGAACACCGGGAACCCGCTGTGCCGCCTTCGTCCGCACCGCCGTCGAATGCGGTTGTAGGGGGTCGGGGTGAAAGTTTCACCACTCGCGCATTAACCGATCATCGCGGATACGTGCCGTCGTACGTGGCGGCACCGGGTCCTCATCGGATGCACTGGGGCTGCGCATCCGCCCGCCGAGACTGGGGAGAGTTCCATGGAGATCAAGGTGCTGGGCCCGTTGGAAGCCTGGCTGAACGGCGTGTCGATCATGCCCACGGCGAGCAAGCCGCGGCAGCTCCTCGCGCTGCTCGGCATGCAGGCCGAGCACGTCGTCACCGTGCCCGCGCTGATCGAGGAGCTGTGGGGGATGTCCCCGCCGCGCAGCGCGCTCACGACGCTCCAGACCTACGTGCTGGGGATCCGCCGCAAGATCGAGGAGGCGTGCCCCCGCCCGCAGGCCAAGGACGTCCTGGTCACCAAGTACGGCGGCTACCAGTTGGAGGCGGGGCCCGAGAGCGTGGACGTGACCGCGTTCGAGCGGGCGCAGGACGCGGGCAGGCGGGCCTACGAGGCGGGCAGGCTGGTGGAGGCGTCGGCCTCCTTCAGCGCCGCGCTGGCGGTCTGGCGCGGCCCCGTCCTGTCGGACGTGAAGGCGGGAGTGCGCCTCGGCATGGAGATCACCCGGCTGGAGGAGAGCAGGCTGGGCGTCCAGGAGACCCGCATCGACGCCGAACTCCGCCTCGGCAGGCACCAGGCGCTCCTGGGCGAGCTGTCCGTCCTCACCGCGCAGCACCCGATGCACGAGAACTTCCGGGCCCAGTTCATGCTGGCGCTCTACCGCTCCGGCAGGCAGTGGCGCGCGCTGGAGGAGTACCGCTCCCTGCACGACCGGCTGATGGAGGAACTGGGCCTCGTCCCGTCCGAACGCCTCCGGCAGCTGCACCACGCCATCCTGAGCGCCGACTCGGTCCTGGACGTCCACGACGCGTTCCTGCCCCAACTGGCGTCCTGAGCGCCTCACCAGTACTGCGGGCGGGGCGGAGGTGTCTGGCGCTACTGTGTGCCGGACCGGGCGGAGGGAAACGGCGGGGATGATCAGGATCTTGCTGGCCGAGGACATGCACATGGTCCGGGGCGCACTGGTGGCCCTGCTCGGCTTGGAGCCCGACATCGAGGTCGTGTCCGAGGTCGAGTCCGGCGACCAGATCATCCCCATGGTCCGCAAGCACCGCCCGGACGTCGCCGTGATCGACATCGACCTGCCCGTGCTGGACGGCCTGACCGCCGCGGGCACCATCCGGGCCACCATGCCCCAGGTGCGGACGCTGATGCTCACCTCCCTGGCCCGGCCGGGAACCCTGCGCCGCGCGCTCGCCGCGGGCGTGGACGGGTTCATCCTCAAGGACGCGCCGCCCGCCAAGCTCGCCGCCGCCATCCGGGACGTGTCGCAGGGGCGGCGGGTCGTCGACTCGCAGCTCGCGCTGGCCGCGTGGGACCAGGGGGAGTCGCCCCTGACGGACCGCGAGCTGGAGGTGCTGCGGCTCGCGGCCAACGGCACCGACGCGCCCGACATCGCCCGCGCCCTCTCGCTGTCGGCGGGAACGGTGCGGAACTACCTCACCACCATCGTCACCAAGCTGGACGCGCGCAACCGGGTCGACGCCATCCGCATCGCGTCCGACGCCGGGTGGCTCTGACCCTCCCGCACCTCCTGGAAGCCCGCCGCGGCGGGCTTCCCGTTGTCCGTCCACACCGGACCCCGAGGGGACACCGTCCACGGAGGACCGATCAGGCGCGGGGGAGCGGGACCTCGGCCTGGAGCCGGTAGGTGTCGTCCTCGGTGACGCCCGCCGTCAGCGTGCCGCCCAGGTCGGACACGCGGTCGGTCAGGTTCGGGATCCCCGACCCGCCGCCGGTCACCGCGGCCACGACCCGTGACCTGGCCGGGCTGCCCGCGGGCGAGAGGCCGTCGTTCACGATCTCCAGCGAGAGCCGGTCGCCCGTGCGGGACAGGGTGATCGCGCAGTTCTCCGCCCTGCTGTGCCGCAGCAGGTTCGTCACGCCCTCGCGCAGCACGGTCGCGAGCGCGGTCCGCACGTCCGGCGTCAGCTCGCACGGCTCCAGCTCCAGCGTCACGGTGATGTTCGCCGCCGTCAGCAGCGCCCGCGCGGACACGATCTCCTCGTCCAGCGACAGCTCGCGGTAGGAGGAGGCGACGGCGCGGACGTCGGCGAGCGCCTGGCGGGAGACGTCGATGATCCCGGACAGCTCCTGCTGCGCCCTCGACGGGTCCTTCGACAGCAGCCGGTGGGTCAGCTCCGACTTCAGCGTGATGGCCGACAGGGAGAAGCCGAGCAGGTCGTGCAGGTCGCGCGCGAAGCGCAGGCGTTCACGGGTCACGGCGAGGTCGGCCAGCTCGGACCGCGCCTCGTACAGGTCCTGGACCATCGTGCGCAGCCGGGACAGCGCGAAGACCACCAGGCCGTGGTTGATCGTCACCAGCACGCCGTACGTGACGTTGATCGAGTCGCCGCCCAGCAGGTACTGCGCGGTCGCCGTGCTCGCCGTGACGAGGCCGAACGCCGGGAGGCCGACCGCGGCGGGCAGCACCAGCAGCAGGCTGCCCGCGAGCAGACCGGGCAGGCCGAGGAACGGGTTGTCGAACAGCACGATCGGCAGGTAGGTCGCGACGGCCAGCACGGCCAGCAGCGAGAACCCCAGCGGTGAGCGGAGGTTCGAGGCCGGGCGGCTGAAGAAGCCCAGCACCAGCCCCAGCGACACGAGCACGCACGCCTCGGCGACCAGCTTGCCGCCCAGGCCCATCCGCGCGGCGATCACGAACACCGTCGCGTTGACGGCGTAGCCGCAGAAGACGGCGGCGGCGATCACCAGTCCGAGCCGGGGAGCCATCGCGCGGCCCTGGTGGAGGCGCCCGCGCCGCGACCGCGCGGGCGCGTCCTCGTCGTCGTCCTCGTCGTCGGGCCGCAGCGGGACGGTGGCGTGCAGCCGGTAGGTCCCGTCCGGGCCCGCGCCCGCGGTCAGCGTGCCGCCGACGCCCTCGACGCGGGACGTGAGGTTGTCGATGCCGCTGCCGCGGTCGACGGTCCCCCCGGTCTCGCGGACGCCGTCGTTGACGATCTCGATGGAGACCGCGCCGCCCTCGCGCCGCACGGTGATCTCGCACCGCTCGGCCTTGCTGTGCCGGAGCAGGTTCGTGACGCCCTCGCGCAGGACGGTGGCGAGCACGGTGCGGGTCCGGGTCGGCAGGTCGCCCCGGTCGCACGTCACGGTCACGACGACCTCCGCCGCGGTCAGCACCGACCGGGAGGAGGCCAGCTCGTCGTCCAGCGACAGCTCGCGGTAGGAGGACGCCACGGCGCGGACGTCGGCGAGCGCCTGGCGGGAGACGTCCAGGACCTCGGACAGCTCCCGGCGCGCGCGGTCGGGCAGCCGGGGCACCAGCCGGTGTGCCAGCTCGGTCTTCAGCGTGATGGCCGACAGCGAGAAGCCGAGCAGGTCGTGCAGGTCGCGCGCGAAGCGCAGGCGCTCGCGGGCCACGGCGAGGCCCGCCAGCTCGGACCGGGCGTCGTCCAGCTCCGCGACCAGCGTCCTCAGCCGGGACAGGCCGTACACCACGAGGCCGACCACCGCGGTCAGGTTCGCGATGTAGAAGGTCTCCAGCGGGACCCCGGTGATCCCGTACTGGACGATGCCGTTGGCGACCGCGACGGTGCCGAACACCAGCCAGCCCGCGGTCGGGCGCAGCACGAGCAGCGCGTCACCGGCCAGGAAGCCCTGCATCCCCGTCCAGCCCTCGCCGTAGAGGGAGATGGGGCCGAGCACGACGAGCGCCTGCGCGGACAGCGCCGCGAGCCCCCGCCCGCCGCGCACGTCCGCCGCCGGATTGCTGAAGAAACCCAGCTGGAGCACCATCATCACGGCCAGGCACACGGCCGCGGGCGCGACGTGGCCGAAGCTCGTCGACTCGGCGATGACGTACTGGAAGGCGTTCACGACGAAGCCCGCGAACACCACCGTGACGACGAGGAGCGCGAGACGCGGGGCGAGCCCGGCCGCCCCGCCCTCGCTGCCGCTGGACCGCGACATCACGGCGTCAAGGCGTTCTGCCACGACTTCTCCCATGCCAAGAGTTGGGGACATCGCCGTCCGAGCCTCATGCTAATGGTGCCTGGACGGTGTTCTGCCGGACTTGCCGGGGTCGACGCTGAGGATGAACCCGGCGCTCGCCAGGTACGCCACGACGTCGGCGACGGTGCTCCGGTCCACCTGGAGGCGGCCCGCCACCTCGGTGACGGTCGTCCGTCCGTCGAGCAGCTGCTTCGCGATCCCCGGTGCGGGCGGGCGGTGCAGCACGACGACGTAGGGCGGTCCGGGGCACACGAGCACCTGGTCGCCGTCCACGTCCTCGATCCGCGCTTCCCGCGCGACCTCGATCGGGTCGTCCTCCTCGATCCGCGGCCACGGGAACACCGCGTCGCTCACCACCGCCACCAGCGACAGGATCGGGCCCGCCCCGTCGTGCAGGCCGAGCGACGGCACCACCACGCCGCCCAGCTCGTCCAGCGTCAGCTTCAGCCGGGACCACTCCGTGCCCGCGCAGCCCCCGGTCCGCCACCGGTCGAACTCGGCGAACAGGACCGGGATGTTCTCCAGCGACACCGGCCCCAGGCTCATCCGGTTCAGCGCCTCCCGCACCAGTGGGCTGTCGTCGGACACGTCGATGTCACCCCAGCGCCCGTGCACGGTCAGCCCGTGCCCGTCGGCACTGACGGACGTGTCCTCCAGGAGCGAGAACAGGGGGCGCCCGGAGGGGAAGTATGAGGTCACTGCGCTACTCCAACTCTGCCCAGGCCGCGCCAGACCGATACCGGTCATAGGAACATCGGGACCGGGTTGAGTTCGTCGAACGCGGCGGGTCTGTCGACCCGCCCCAGGCATACCGGGACGCTGTACAGCCGCCCTGGAGCCAGCCTGGACCAGAAGTGCCGCATGCCGGGGACGATCACCTTCACCACGGGGAGTCCCACGTCGGGGCGGGTCTGGTCGAGCACCAGCAGCTCCAGCCCGCGCTCCTCCAGGCGGGTCCGGATCGATTCGACGTCCAGCAGGAGGTCCTCGCCGGGCGCGTACCGGAACTGCCCGATCCGCCGGGCGGGGGCGAACGGGTCCGGCAGCAGGTAGGGCTGGTTGTCCGTGGAGCAGTTCCGCAGCCAGTGCCGCAGGTCCACGTCCATGCGCCGCCAGTCGCCGTCGCGCAGGCTCGTGATCGACGGCATCACCTGGTTCAGCTCGGTCAGCGCGCGCCGGACGGCCACCCTCGGGTCGAGGTGGGCGCCGAAGCCGAACATGACGTCCTCGCGCGGCCCGCCGATCCGCCGCGACACGGCGGCCACCACCGGGATCTCCAGGTCCGCGGTCAGGTCCAGCACCCACACCTCGCGGCCCAGCTCGGCGTACACGTCGCGCAGCTCGTCGATGAACGGGTCGCCGATCGAGTCCAGGTCGACCGAGGGCATCCGGGTGCGGTTGTACCACCACAGCGCCACGGCGTCGCGCTCCACGACCTCCAGCAGCCCCTGGAGCACCGCGTCCTCGACGCTGCTCCCGGCCGCGCAGCCGTTGGAGTTCGCCGTGATCGACGCGGGCGCGGGAGCCCCGTAGTACAGGGATCCCGTCGGCAGCAGGCGGTGGCACCGGTTCGTCACCGACCACACCGGCGTCCAGTCCAGCACCCCGTGCTCGTCGAACGGCTCGGGCACGTGCTGGAACGGCGAGTGGGCCGCGTTGTGCGCCACGCGGTTCGCGAACTGGCGCTCGTCGTAGAGCTGGACGGCGTCCGGGTGCACGGCCTCGTCGCCGATGCGCCGGTAGCTGCCGCGGACCGTGGCCTCGTCGCCGTGGTAGGTGCCGCTGTGCCGTTCGAGCGCCTCGCACAGCGCGCCCACCTCGGCCTGCAACGGCGTCGCGCCCTTGCCGCCGTTGTCGCAGCGCAGCGTCGAGCGCAGGCCGTCGAGACCGGTCGCGCGCGCGGCGGCGTTCGTGCCGGAGCGGTAGGAGTGGAAGAAGTCGTGGCCGCGGTCGTCGCGGCGGATCTCCTTGACGACGCCGGTCAGCGGGCTCACCAGGTGGCGGTAGCGGTCCAGCACCTCCTGCGGCGACGCCGACCGGTGGCCGCCGCCGTCGCGGGACCGCTTGACCCGCGAGGCCAGCCGGACCGGCGTCCGCGCCCGCTCGCGGACCAGGTCGGGGTCCCCGCAGCCGGGGCACTGCGGGATCCGGCGCACCTCGTGGTGGGTGACCCGCATGTCGAGGCTGTCGTACGACCAGATCTCGCGCTGCCCGGCGTGCCGGTAGCCCGCGAGCCACTTGGTGGTCTCCAGCGCGGCGACCTCCGTGGCCGTCGCCGCCACCGACGGGAGGCCGACGGCGGGACGAGCCGCGGGGCCGAGCCTGCCGCGCACCGCCTGCACGTGGGCCTCGGCGGGCCGGTTGGCCGACAGGCGCGCGGAGAGGCACCGCCAGCAGGCGCCCTCGCCGGGCGTGAAGAACGGACCGACCCACACCCGCGTGCCGGTCGCCTTGAGCAGCAGCCACGGCGTGCCCGTCCGGCGGTGCTCCTCGTCGAGGGCCAGCAGGCCGGGGTCGAGGTAGTCGGTGCAGGCCACCACCGCGAGGTCGGCCTCGCCCGCCACGACGTCCAGCCCGGCGCGGCCCAGCGCGCCGACGAGCGCGTCCCGCCGCGCCCCACCGACCGGGACGACCCGCACGCGGGCGGCTCCGGTGCCGCTCACGGCGGCCGAGGCGTCCAGCCCGGCGGCGTCCCAGTAGGCCAGCGCCGTGTCGTCGGCGTCCTCCTCGGGCACCGGACCGACGAGCCCCGCGGCCCCGAGCCGGTCCAGCAGCCGCCCCGCCTGGTCGGCGTCCACCCCCGCGGGCAGGTCCCGCAGCAGTTCGGCGAGGTCCCTCGTCCCGTCCAGCAGCGGTGCCAGCAGTTCGACCTGGGACCCCTGGAGGGCCGTCACCCCGCTCTCCGAGAACAGGTAGACCGCCTCGCCGTGGACGACCTCCGGCCGCAGGTGGCGCTTGAACCCGATCCGCTCGTGTCCGCGCACGCTCCCGACCCGTTCCCTCAGAGCGCGGACGTCGGTCGGAGACCGGTGACGGGACCGCCGTGGCAGTGGACGCTGAACCCGAGGAAGTCGAGGGCGGCGCCCGCGGGGCGGTCGAACTCGTGGATGACGAGGTCGAGGTCGTCGGTGAGGTCGTCCGCGGTGCGGGTGGTGGCGTTCATCTCTTTCTCCCAGGATCGTGTTTCATCCTTCAAAACAGTGGAAAGCGCTGGTCAGGATTGTGTCCGGCTGGGGGAACCCGCCGGTAGTTACGGCGTACCGTGCGCGAACGTGAAGTTCTCATGCCCGGTAGGGGGTGACTTCACGCCGGACTCGTGCTAGCGACACTGGGCTTTCGAGCGTCCGCGCGGTGGACTGTCCAGGCACCAGGAGGAGCGGACCACCGAGGAGGCACGGCGATGCGGATCAGGGTTCTAGGCCCGTTGGAGGCCACGGCGAACGGTCGTTCCGTGCTTCCGACGGCCGCCAAGCCGCGGCAGGTGTTCGCCCTGCTGGCGCTGCGGGCGGGCCAGGTCGTGCCGGTCGCGACCCTCGTCGAGGAGCTGTGGGGCGAACGCCCGCCGCGCAGTTCGCGCACCACGCTCCAGACCTACGTGATGCAGCTGCGCAGGCTGCTCGGCGACGACGCGACGGGCGTGCTGGCCACCAGGTTCGGCGGCTACCTGCTCGACGTCCCGCCGGAGTGCGTGGACGTGCACGAGTACGAGCGCCTCGCCCGGTCCGGCAGGCACGCCGCGGAGGCTGGCGACTTCGAGTCGGCGGCCAGGCTCCTGCTCGCGGCGCTGGACGTGTGGCGCGGCCCGGCGCTGGTGGACGTGCCGACCGGCGAGTCCCTGAGCATCGAGGTCACCCGCCTGGAGGAGAGCAGGCTGTCGGCCGTGGAGAGCCGCATCGCCGCCGACATGCGCTGCGGCAGGCACCACGTCCTGCTCAGCGAGCTGGCCGTGCTGACCGCGCGCTACCCGATGAACGAGAACCTGTGCGCCCAGCACATGATCGCGCTGTTCCGCTCGGGCAGGCAGTGGCAGGCGCTGGACGCCTTCAAGGCGCTGCGCGGCGCGCTCGTCGACGAGCTGGGCGTGGAACCGTCCGGCTCCCTGCGCGAGCTCCAGCGGGCCATCCTCAGGTCGGACGCCCGCCTGGACCGCGCCGTACCGAGGGAGACCCGGAAGATGATGGCCTGAGCCCGCCCGTCGCCGAGGAGTCGTCGAGGCTCTCCGGAGCGCACGCGGTCATCCTCGTCGCACGGGGGCGGCAGGAGGTGCGGTGGTGCCCACGGGATCGGCGGGGGTCGAGCTGCTCCGCGTGGCGAACGGCCGGGGCGCGTCCGTCGTGGCGCGGTACCTGCGGAAGGCGGTGCGGGACCACGTCCCGCACGGTTGCGGGTCGGGGACCACCCCGTGCCCCCACGAGGTGGAGGCGGCCGGGGTCCTCGGCCCGGGGGTGTGACGGCGGCTCCCCCGCGCGGCCCGGCGAACGGCGGGTGACGACGAACCCCGGCGCCCGTCGTGTGGAACGCGGGGGAGCCGCGGCCCCGCTCGGCGGGTGGTCAGGCGTACCGCTCCGCCAACTCGGTGCCGATCCGCCTCAGTTCCGCCCGCACGGACGCGGGCTCCAGCACCTCGACCGCGGCGCCCCAGCCCGCGAGGTCGCGGGCGATGTCGAGCGGTGTCGGCGCGGCCACGCGGACGCGCGACCGGCCGTCGGCCAGGTCCTCCTCCACGTGGCAGTGCCGCCCGAAGTGGGAGCGCAGCACGGAGAGGTGCCGGGTGGGGGCGAGCACGACCGCCGCCGTGCGGGACCGCTTGCGCTCCACCTCGCCGACGACCTCCTCCCACGCCGCGGCGAGCACGAAGTCGTCCGGGCGCTCGGCGGGCTCGTCCGTCGGCCCGGTCTCCACGATCCGGTCGACGCGGAAGGTCCGCCGCCCCTCGTCGGTGCCCGCCACCAGGTACCAGACGTCGTCCTTGTCGACGAGACCCCACGGGTCGACCAGGCGTTCGGAGCGGTCGCGGGCGTGCTTCGCGTAGGTGATGCGGACCTTGCGCCGCCGCACGACGGCGGACTGGAGCACGTCGACCACCGCCGGCCTGCCCCGGCCCTGGTCGCCCCACCCGGCCGAGTCGATCACCGTGGCGCTCGCGGCGGCCTCGGCGGCGGCCCGGAAGCCACGGGGGAGCGCCCGGACGAGCTTGCGCAGCGCGGCCTTGGCCTCTCCGGAGACGGCGGCGGCCGGGCCGACGAGCAGGAACAGCGCCTGGGCCTCCGGCGCGGACAGGCCGCTGAGGTCGGTGCGGGCGCCGCCGACGAGCGACCAGCCACCACCACGACCCTGTCGCGGGTACACGGGGACCCCCGCCGCGGACAGCGCTTCGAGGTCGCGGCGGGCGGTGGCCACGGAGACCTCCAGCTCGGCGGCGACCTGGGCGGCGGTCACCCGGCCGCGTGACTGCATCAGCAGGAGGGTCGCCACGAGGCGATCTGCGCGCACACCCCCAGTGTGCCCGCAAAGTGCTCAGAGGTTGAGCACTTCACACCGGACGATGGGAGGAGTCATCCGCTGGAGGAAAGGAGCCACCCGTGTTGCGAGGTCTCACCACCGTCACCTTCTTCGCCGACGACGTCCCGGCCGCGGTCGCCTGGTACACCGAGGTCCTGGGCATCGAGCCCTACTTCGTCAGGCCGGAGCGGGGCACCCCGCTGTACGTCGAGTTCCGCATCGGCGACTACCAGCACGAGCTCGGCATCCTGGACTCCGGGTTCGCCCCGCACGCCAGGACGGAACGGGCCTCGGGCGCGCTGGTCTACTGGCACGTCGACGAACTGGAGGGCAGCGTCGAGCGGCTGGTCTCGCTGGGAGCGACGCCGCACGACAAGCCCACCGAGCGCGGGCCCGGCTACGTCACCGCCTCCGTCGTCGACCCGTTCGGCAACGTCCTCGGCCTGATGTACAACGAGCACTACCTGGACGTCCTGTCGGCCTGACGGTCGGCGCGGGCACCGGTGTTCGGCGTCTCCGGGGGGTCGGGTGCGACCTCCCGGCTCGCCAGGACGCGGAGGCAGACCGCTCCGGCGTCCTCCTGGTCGCCCCTGTCGGTCAGCGCCCGGCCCAGCAGGACCAGGGCGTGCCCGTGCGCCACCGCGATCCGCGGGGCGGAGGGGAGCCGCGCGGTCGCCACCAGTTCCAGCAGCGCGGCCCCGGCGGCGTTCCAGTCCTCTTCGGACGGCAGGGCGTCGGCGGGGAGCCCGCGTTCCGGGGTGGTCCGACCGCTCAGGGCGTCCAGGTGCGCGCGGGCCTGGGCGAGGTGGCCCGCGGCCTGGCGGGTCCGCGCCGCCGCCAGCAGGTGCTCGACCTCGTCCGGGTGCAGCGCGTGCAGGTTCTCGTGGAACCGCGCGGCCAGCGCCGGTTCACCCCGCCGGTCGTAGTCCCGCGCCGCCAGCAGGTTCAGCCCCGTCGAGTACGCAGGCGAGTCGGCGGTGTGCTCCAGCAGCGCGGCGGCGTGCTCGGCGGGAACGGGACCGGCCGCCGCGGCGAGGAGCGCGTGCGCGGCAACGGCGGCGATGGTGCTCAGGTCGCTCGGGGGCAGGAACAGCCGCGCCGCCTGGCGGACGAGCTGGTGGACCTGCCAGGAGGTGGTCCCCTCGACCAGGTCGATCAGCATCGTCCGGTCGAGGTTCGCGAGCACGGCGCCCGCCTCCGCGGTCCTGGCGAACGCGGCCAGCACCTCGCCGATGAGCGTGGCGGGCAGCGGGTCCTCGCCGCAGACCGCCGACAGCCCCAGCACCGCCCGTTCGGCCGTCGCCAGCCGGTCGATCGCGTCGCGCACCGCGTGCAGCGCCCGGTCCAGCACGGTGGCGTCGGTGGTGAGGCGGCGGACCCGCTCGTCCAGTTCCCACGGGCCGTCACGCCCCCGCGCGGCGGCCGCGGCGAACAGGATCGTGAACGGGTGGCCGCCCAGCCCGTCCACCAGGTCGTCGATCGCCCGCGCCTCGGCGGCCGTGGCCGAGCGGTCGCGGGTGAACAGCTCGTGGCCGTCGTCGGCCGTCATCGCGCGCAGCCGGACCCGCGTCGCGAGGCTCGGCGGGAACTCGTGCTGGCCGATCAGCAGGGTGTGCACGCCGTCGACGCGCGGCACCAGTTCCGCCAGCACGTGGTCGGGCACCCCGCGGGGGACGTCGTCGACGATCCACAGCGCGGGCCCGCCACCCGCGGCCAGGCGGGCGTTCCACCACGCCAGCACGTTCGCGCGCGACCTGTCCGGCAGGTCCTGTCCGAGCGTCCTGGCCAGCTCGACCAGTTGCGCGGTGTGCGTCGCGCGCACGCGGTCGGGGGAGGCGCCCGCGCCGGTGAGCGTGATGCGGTGCGTGCCGCCCCGGTAGAGGAAGCCGAAGTCGTGCACGTACACCTTGGCGAGGGCGGTCTTCCCGATGCCGCTCATGCCCGTGAGGGCGGCGACCGGCGGGGCCGTCACGGCGTGCACGAGCGGGTGCTCGCCGCGGTGCAGGGCGGAGTGGATCGCCCACCGGTCCCGGTAGCGGCCCACGTACGCGGCCGTCGGGGCACCGGGCGAGGTCTGCCGGGTGGCCGCGCGCTCGCTGAAGTCGATGCCGGAGAACGGCGTGCGCAGGGCCCGTGCCCTGGTCCGGACCTCCGACACGATCGCGGCCAGCTCCGACCTCGTGCCCCACTTCGTGAAGTAGCGGTGCGCGGCCAATTCCAGCGGCATGAGGTGGTGGGTTTTCGGGTTGTCCGGGTTGATCACCAGGATTCGCTGCTCCACCTCGCCCGTGCGCAGCGCGGACAGATAGGCGTGGTGGAGTTCGAATTGGCACGCGGAACGGCCGGAAAACGACTCTGAGTAGTAGACCAGCATCGTTTTCGAGGTGCGCAGTGCTTGCTGGATTTCCTCGGAGATGCTGTGCGAGAAACGGATGTCGTGCTCGTCCATGAACGTGCGTACACCGACCGTTACCAGCGCGTTCCTGAGTTCGCGCACGGCGGGTCGATCCTCGCCGCTGTAGGAGAGGAATACGTCGTATCCTTTCGTGCCCACCGTTGAAGGATAACTCTCCGTGGGCATCGGCGTTCGGATGTCCTGCATCTGTCATTGTATTTTCGCGCGGTGCTGATCGGCCACGAACTGTCTGCTCTTTGTCCTGGCGGATCGCGTCGGAGTCTGGACTTCGGGGCTGGGAATTCGCTTCCGGCCACCCCGGTGGAACGGTCTGTCCCGCACGTGGGCCGGGCGGGCGTCGGTTGCCTGCCGCGCCGGAAACAGGAAACCCCTTCTCCCGGTCCCCGCCGCGGGCGACGCTGGGGGTGTCGGGAGAGCGGAAGGCACGATGCGTCCATGGAAGAACGTCCTGGGGAGTTCGGCGGGGAACTGCGGCGGCTGCGCGAGGAGGCCGGGCTGTCCCAGTCGGCGTTCGCCGCGCGCATCCACTACAGCAAGGGTTACCTCAGCAAGGTCGAGACGGGCAGGGCGACCGGCAACCACGAGTTCGCGAGGGCGTGCGACGACGCGCTGACGGCGGGTGGCGTGCTGACCGCGCTGGTGCGGGGGAGGCGGGAGCGGCAGGGGACCGGGGACGTCGTCACCGCGATCACCGGTCTGCCGCCGACGACGCCGCACTTCACCGGGCGGTCGGAGGAGTTGGCGCGCATCGCCGGGTTCGTGGCCTCGGAGGACGGCGAGGTCGCGTGCGTGCTGAGCGGGATGGCGGGAGCGGGCAAGACCGCGCTCGGCCTGCGGGCGTCGTGGGACGCGCGGGAGTCCTTCCCGGACGGTTGCCTGTTCCTGGACCTGCACGGCCACGCGCCCGGCACGGCGACGGTCACCGCGCACGACGCCCTCGACCCGCTGCTCAGGCTGCTCGGCGTCCCCGCCGAGCAGATCCCGCCGCACGTCGACGCCCGCGCCAACCTCTACCGCAGCAGGCTGCGCGGCAAGCGCGTCCTGCTGGTGTTCGACAACGTCCGCAGCGCCGCGCAGGTCGCCCCGCTGCTCCCCGCGGAACCCCGGTGCCGGGTGGTCATCACCAGCCGCAACAGGCTCAACGCCCTGGACGACGCCGTGCACCTGCCCGTGGACGTGCTGCCCGCCGCGGAGGCGGTCGTGCTGTTCCGCGCCATCGGCGGGGACCGGGCGAAATCGGCCGCGGACGACGTCGTGGGCCGCGTCGTCGAGCGCTGCGGACGCCTGCCGCTCGCGATCCGCATCGCCGCGGCCCGGTTCCGCGGCAGTCCGCTGTGGACGGTGGAGGACTTCGAGCACCGGCTGGACGACGAGACGTCCAGGCTCGCCGTGCTGGACGACGGCGAACGCAGCGTCGCGGCGGCGTTCAGCCTGTCCTGCCAGGCGTTGACCGACGAGCAGCGCAGGCTGTTCGGGCTGCTGGCCCTGCACCCAGGGCGGGACGTGGAGATCCGCACCACCGCCGCGCTCGCGGGCGAGGGGCTGGCGCACACCAGGAGCCTGGTGGACCACCTCGGCGACGCCCACCTCGTCGTGCACGACACCGCCGACCGCCTGACCGTGCACGACCTCGTGCGCGAGTTCGCCCGCGACCGGGTGCTGCCCGACATCCCCGCCCACGAGCAGGCCGCGGCCGTGCGGCGGATGCTCGACCACAACCTGCTGCTCGCCGAGTCGAGCGACGAGTTCCTCGCCCCGAACCGCTACCTGCCGCCGGTCGCGCCGGACGAGCTGCCGGAGGTGTCGGAGAAGTTCACCGACCACGAGTCGGCGCTCACCTGGATCGACCAGGAGTGGCCGAACCTCGTGGGCCTGTGCCACCTGGCCGCCGCGCGCGGACTGCACCACGCGTGCTGGCAGCTCGCCTACATCCTGCGGGACTTCTTCTTCCTCGCGAAGCTCTGGGACCCGTGGATCGACACCCACCTCGTAGCGGCTGCCTCAGCACGGGCCGCGGGCGACACCAGGGCGCTCGCGATGACGCTGGACAACCTCGGCGTGGCCCACGTCGACCGGGGGGAGCTGGACGTCGCGGTCGGCTACTTCGAGGAGGCGCTGGAACTCTTCCGCGAGCTGGACGACGAGCACGGCACCACCGACGCCCTCTCCAACCTGGCGTGGGCCGCGCTCTACCTCGACGACCACCAGACCGCGCTGCGCGGGCTCCGCGAGGTGATGGAGTCCTACCGGCGGCGCGGCCAGCCCCGCAGCGCCGCCATCGCGCTGCGCGGTGTCGCGCTGGTGGAGGCGGAGTTGGCGCGGTACGACGACGCCGTGGCTCACGCGGGGCAGGCGCGGTGCGAGTTCGAGGCCCTGGCGTTGCACCTCGACGTGGTGATGTCGGTCAACTGCGAGGCCTGGGCCCACTTCCAGGCCGGTGACCACGGGGCCGCCGTCGCTCGTTACGAGGAGGCCGTGGAGCTGGGGGAGCGGTGCGGCAGCCGGTACGAGACCGCTCGGGCGTTGATCGGGTTGGGGAACGTGCACCGGGCTGCCGGGCGGGATGCCGAGGCTGAGGCGCTGTGGGCTCGGGCCGATGGGGTGCACGACTCGGTGAACCCGGTGATGATCGGGGAGGCACGGGTTCGGGAGTCGTTGTCGCGGTTGGGGATTGGGTGAGCTGGGGTGAGGCCTGGTCCAGGCCAGGCCAGGCCAGGCCAGCCCAGCCCAACCCAGCCCAGGCTCGGCCAGCCCAGCCCAGCCTCGGCTGGGTGAGGGTTGGTGCGGGTGAAGTGGTCGGGCGGTGGTGCGGTGGGGGAGGTCTGTGCCGGGTTGGGTCGCGTGCTCCCGGTCAGCGCTGTGCCTCTCACTGCTCCAGTGCCGCTAGTGCTGTGGTTGCCTCTGCCGCCTCTGCTGTGGCGTTGAGCGCGGTGAACAGGTCTGCTGCCGTGCGCAGTTCGGTTTTCGCCTGGTCGTGGTCGCCTGATTGTTGTGCTGCTCTGGCCAGGCCCCTGTGTGCTCTGGCCCGTTCGAACCGGCTGCCCTGCTCTACCGCTCGTGCCAGGGCGTTGTGGTGGGCTGCCGCTGCCGCTGTCGGGTTGCCTGCCTGGCAGTGCACTTCGCCCAGGCTGTTGTGGGCCATCAGTTGGTCCAGTGGTGACGAGCGTTCCTCGAACACGGCCATGGCGTCGTGCAGGTGGTTGACGGCTTCGGGGAACCTGCCCAGTGCCGCCTCGAAGATCGCGATGCCGCGCAGCGTGATCCCCGCGTTCGTCCGCGCGCCGCAGCGCTCGTAGTTGGCCAGTGCGCGGGTCGCCCACTCCAGGGCGCCCTCGTGGTCTGCGCGGCCGTGCAGGATCCACGCGTAGTTGCCCATGGCGTTGCCCGCGCCGCGCAGGTCGCCCACCTGCTCGAAGATCTCCTGTGCCCGCAGGTAGTGCGGGCCCGCCGCCTCGGGGTCGCCGCGTTCCAGCAGGGCCAGACCCAGGTTGTTGCGGGTGGACGCCTCCGCGGCGAGGTCGCCCAGGCGTTGGGTGGCGGCCAGTGCGGTGCGGTGCGTGCGGACCCAGGTGTCCCAGTCCTTCGTGAGGAAGAAGTAGCCGCGCATCGTGTAGGCGAGTTGCCAGCGGCGGGCGTCCAACTCCGGACCGCCTACCTGGAACAGCGCCGCCAGCACCTCGTGCTCGGCCGTCATCCAGTCGAGCGCGGACTCGCGGCTGTCCAGCCCCTCGACCGGCGTCGACGACCCGTCCAGCGCTACGCGGAAGCGGCGCGGTGACAGCAGCACGTCCGCCTGTGCCGCGCCGTGCAGGTGGTGGTCGAACAGCCGCACGAGCGCCGTCCGCCGTTCCTCCCGGTCGCCCTCCTCGGCCAGTTCGGCGGCGTAGACCCGCAGCAGGTCGTGCATGCCGACCCGGCCGCGACCCGCGTCCACGGCGACCTGCGCCTGGAACAGGACGGCGAGCAGCCGGTTCACCCCGCGCACCGGGACGTCCGCCAGCGCGGCCACGGCTGCCCTGCCGACGTCCGCGCCGGGAACGAGGCCCAGCAGGCGGAACAGCCTCGCCGCGTCCGGCGGCAGCCGCCGGTAGGACCACGAGAACACCGTCCGGACGGCGGTCCTGGGGTCGCCGCTGTCCAGCGCGTCCAACCTGCTCCGCTCGTCGGCCAGCGCCGCCACCAGGTCGGCGAGCGGAACGTCCGGCTGGTAGCTCGCGTAGCCCGCGACCACCCGCAGCGCCAGCGGCAAGCCGGCGCAGTGCCGCACGCACTCCGCCGCGGCCTCCGGCTCGTCCCGCACCCGGTCGCCGACCAGCGTCGCCAGCAGGTCCAGCGCCTCGGCCTCGGCCAGCACGTCCACGGCCAGCGGCACCGCGCCGTGGTCGACCACCAGCCCGGTGAGGTTCGCCCGGCTGGTCACCAGCACGCACGACCCCGCACCCGGCACGAGCGGCCGCACCTGCTCCTCGTCCCGCGCGTTGTCCAGCACGACGACCACCCGCCGTTCGCTCAGCCGCGAGCGGAACAGCGCCGCCCGCTCCTCCGTCCCCACGGGCAGGTTCTCCGGCTCCACGCCCAGCGCCCGCAGGAAGGAGCCGAGCACCTCGCCCGCGTCGGAGGGCTGCTCCGCGCCGAACCCGTGCAGGTCGACGTGGAACTGCCCGTCCGGGAAGCGGTCGGCGGCCCGGTGCGCCCAGGACACGGCCAGCGCGGTCTTGCCCACGCCGCCCATGCCGGTCAGCACCACCACCGGCACGGTCCCCGCGGGCGCGTCGAACACCGCCCGGTCCACGGCCGCCAGCAGCGCGTCACGGCCGCCGAACCCTCGCGGTGGAGCGGGCAACTGCCTGGGCGTCCGCGTGACCTCGGAGGGCGCGTGGAAGTGCACTCCGCCCGCGATCGCGCCCGCCTGCACCAGGTTGCCCGAGACACCGGACATGGAGTTGCTCGTCATCGGTTCCCCTTCGTCCGGCGTCAAGGGAACACTCGGCGGGCCGCGGTCACGACACCGGGGTCGGCGTGGGAGCGGGAGGTGAAGACCCGAGGCGCGTCGCGGTCGCTCACCGGACTTCGCGGCGCACGGCGGAGACGAGGCGGGCGCCGAGTTCCGCGGTGACGTCGTGGACCGCGGCGCGGAGCCGGGTGACGCTGAAGGTCTCCCCCGCGGTGACGGTCGCGGACCGCGCGGCGTCCGCGCGCACGTGGTCGAGCGCTTCGAGACCGACCGAGGGGGCGACGTGGTCCGGCACCGGCAGGTCGAGCGCGAGCAGCGCGGTCATCAGGTTCTCCAGCCGCGGCACCACGTCCTCGACCAGCGCGCTGCCCCCGCCGCCGGGCAGCGCCGTCCAGGCCGAGCGCGCGCCGTCGCGCCGCACGGTGATGCCGGACGACCGCTGGAAGGCGGACGCGCTCTCGTCGGTGGAGTCGACCCGCAGCGGTTCAGCGTCGTCGAACAGACCGTGGGCGAGGCCGTGGGAGGCGAGTTCCCCGGACAGCGGTTCGAGCCGCCGGACGGGCAGCCGCCCGTGCTCGCCCACCGGGAGGAGGTGCACCGCCAGCGCGGGCACGCCCTCCGCGCGGGTCGGGGACCCCTGATGCGCGCCGTCCGCCGAAACCATCGCAGGCTCCTCCCGCTCGCGGTGGTGACGCGACCAAGCTACAGCGGGTCGTCCGGCGCTTCGGTCCGTGGAACCGGGTGGTCAGCGCTTGTCCGGCTTCTGTCCTTGTTCTGTCGTTGATCCGGCGGACGGGCCGAGGCGGGTCCACAGCGCGGCCAGGCGGCTGACGTCCGGGGAGGAGAGGTGGTCGATGAACTCCCGCCGGATGTCGCGGAACAGGATGTCCATGGCCCGCACCAGGTGCTGCTCGCCCTCGGCGGTCAGCGCGGCGTCCACGGCCTGGCGGCCGGGCACGCTGGTGCGCTCCACGAGGCCTCGTTCCTCCAGGCGGGTCACCATCCTGGTGACGCCGCTGGGGGTCACCACACCGGAGAGCTGGTTCATCCGCAACCTGCGGTCGGGCGCGGTCCACAGCCGGTACAGGACGTCGAACTCCGTGGTGGTCAGGTCGGCCCGCCTCTGGAGGTCCGCGTCCAGCCTGCGGACGATGCGGGTCTGCACCTCCAGCATTCCGCGCCACGCCAGCAGTTCCAGCGACGTGAGGTGCGGGACGTCCGGCCCGTTCGCGTCGGGGCCCGCCGGGTGCCTCCGCGCCGACCTGGAGCGGGCGCGGTAGGCGCGCTGCCTGCACGCGGCCGAGCAGTACCGCGACGGCCTGCCGGACTCCTGGTCGAGCAGCGGGACCCGGCACGCCCCGCACAGGATTTCGTTCACGAGACCATCCCCCAATGGCGTTGCGTGACGTCGCGTGCCCAGGTTAGGACACGGCGGCCGGGCTCGGGCGGACGGACCGGGTGATCTTGGGTGCGAACGGGTGGTCCTCGTCCACTGAGGAGCAGGCGGCGGGGAGCGGTCGTCGTCGCCCCGTGGGTACCTGATGATCGCGCAATCGATTTCACCACGGTTTTCCGCGGCACCTCCGCCCCTCGGCGTCCCGTGCGCCCGCAGGGCGTGATCGACGCTCGCGAAAACGGTCCGAGCAGGCGAGTTCCGGACCTCGCCCGATCCGGGGGCCTGTCCACCGGACAGAATCCGAAGTTCACCGCGACGTCCCTGTGCGAGCCGAGGCGCGGACCCTACTGTCGAGCCGCCACCGCCGCACGAAGGGATCCCCATGCGCGTCCTCCCGCTCAGCCTCGCAGCCCTCCTGGTCCTGAGCGCGGCGGCGACCCCGACGTCCGCCCACCCGGCGGGCGACCTCAAACCCGCCAAGGACCTCACCCGCTACGTGGACCCCCTCATCGGCAGCGCCAACGGCGGCAACACCTACCCCGGCGCGGTCCGTCCCTTCGGGATGATCTCCTGGAGCCCCACCAGCACCAGGGGCGACCAGACCAACACCGGCGCGGCCAACGGGTACGCCTACGACGCCACCAGGGTCAGGGGCTTCAGCCTCACCCACGTCAACGGCGCGGGCTGCCACCCCGGCGCCGCGGGCGACGTCCCCATCATGCCGTTCACCGGCGACATCACGACCTCCCCGACGGCGGACACCGGGGACGAGGTCTACGCCGACGACTTCCGCCACGAGGACGAGAAGGCCACGCCCGGCCGTTACCGGGTGGCCCTGGAGTCCGGTGCCGCGGTCGACCTCTCCACGACCACCAGGGCGGGCGTCGGCACGTTCTCGTTCCCCGAGGACAAGAAGGCGGCGCTGCTGTTCCGCGTCTCCAACTCGCTCAACGGCAGCGAGGACGCGGACATCACCATCGACCCGCGGACCAACTCGGTGGAGGGCTCCGTGCTCACCGGGGCGTTCTGCGGCAGGCGGGCCAACGGCGGCGGCAACAACAAGAAGACCTACTACCGCCTCTACTTCACCGCTCGGTTCGACCGCCCGTTCGCCTCGACGGGCACCTGGCGCGACGACACCCTGACCCCCGGCTCGACCACCACCCACGGCGGCGAGGGCTACGAGACGGGCGCCGCGCGAGCGGGCCGGGGCTCCGGCGGCTACGTCACGTTCGACCCGTCCACCGACAGCGACGTCCAGGTCGAGGTCGGCATCTCCTACACCAGCCGACAGGCGGCGAGGCGCAACCTGGCCGAGGAGATCAAGCCGGGGGACACCGTCGACACCATCGCCCGCGAGTCAACCAGGGCGTGGGAGGCCAAGCTCAAGGACGTCGAGGTCGCGGGCGGCACCCAGGACCAGCTCACCACCTTCTACACCGCCGTCTACCACGCCTTCCTGCAACCCAACGTCGCCAGCGACGTGGACGGCACGTACCTCGGCAGCGACCAGCAGGTCCACCGGCTCGAACGCGGCCAGGACGACCAGTACGGCAACTTCTCCGGCTGGGACCAGTACCGGGCCCACACCCAGCTCCTCGCCCTCCTGGAACCGGAGGTGGCGAGCGACTACGCCCAGTCCCTGCTCAACCTCGCCGAGCAGAACGGCGGCGTCTGGGACCGCTGGGTCCACGTCAACGGCCCCACCCACGTCATGACCGGAGACCCCTCCGCCCCGGCCCTCGCGGGCATGTACGCCATGGGCGCCAAGGACTTCGACGCGGACGAAGCGCTGGCCTCGCTCGCCCGACAGGCGACCACCCCGCACCCCGACGGCCTGTCCGACAAGGGCTGCCCCGGCCAGTGCGAGGGCCAGCGCCCCAACCTCGCCGAGTACCAGCGCCTCGGCTACGCCCCCCAGGACACCTGCCACTGCTGGGGCGGCGCGGCCGAAACCCTGGAGGACTCCACCGCCGACTTCGCCCTGGCCGACTGGGCGGCGCGCCTCGGCCGGTCCGACATCCGCACCCGGCTCCTCCCGCGCGCGAGCTGGTGGCGCAACACCTTCAACCCGTCGGCCGCCGGAACCGGCTACCAGCAGGCGAAGAACGCCGACGGCACGTGGGTCTGGCCGTTCACCCCCTCCTCGGACACCGGTTTCGCCCAGGGCAGCAGCGCCACCTACACGTGGATGGTCCAGCACGACGTCTCCGGCCTCGCGAACGCCATGGGCGGCAGGGCGCGGGCGGCGGCCCGGCTGGACGACTTCTTCCACCGGCCCGACGGTTCCTGGGCCACCGGCGGCGACGGCCTCCGCTACGACCCGACGAACGAGCCGGGCATCCACACCCCGTGGCTCTACAACGCCCTCGCCCAGCCGTGGAAGACGCAGCAGACCGTGCGGGCGATGGCGAGCCTCGTCTACCAGACCGGTCCGGGGGGACTGCCGGGCAACGACGACCTCGGCACCATGTCCGCCTGGTACGTCTTCGCCGCGCTCGGCGTCTACCCGCAGACCCCGAGCCGCGCCGAACTCCTCCTGTCCAGCCCGACCTTCCCCAAGGCGTGGATCAACCGCGGTGGCAAGACCATCAGGATCACCACCCCGAACGCCTCCCCGGACAACGTCTACGTCCAGGGCGCCACGCTGAACGGCAAGGCCCACACGAGGTCGTGGCTCCCGGAGAGCGTGGTCGCCAGGGGCGGTGACCTGACCGTCGACGTCGGTCCGACCCCGAACACCGGCTGGGGCACCACCGACCTCCCCGTCGACCACGTCCCCGCGGCGGCGGCCCCGGTCCCCAACCTCCCGGAGCCCTGCACCCCGTCCGGCTCCCAGTGCGCCCACGACCTCCGCGTCCAGTCCGATGTGGACGGCGTGGCCACCGCGGACGCCAAGCAGCAGGGCAACCTCGACGGCAAGGGCTGGAGCTTCCCCGCCGAACAGCTCCCCGCGGCGGGGCCGCGCACCGTGACGGGCGTCGACTACCTGATCCCCACCACCACGGGCACCGCCCGCAACGTCCTCACCGCGAGGGGCCAGCGCACGTACCTGACGCCGAAGGCCTACACGACGCTCGACCTGCTCACGACGGCGGTCAACGGCGACCAGCGGGTGGACGTCACCGTCACCTACACCGACGGCTCGACGTCCACCGCGACGCTGGCCGTCACCGACTGGGCGTCGGCGGCGGGGCCGAAGTTCGGCGAGGACACGGCGATCACCGCCACCACCCGCTACAACGTCAACGGCACCGCCGACGGCCGCACGGTCCGGATCTGGCACGTCGCCGTCCCGCTGGACCCGACCCGCACCGCCGCGTCCTTCACCACCACCCCCAACCAGAACCTCAAGGTCCTGGCGCTGAGCGCGACCTAGTCCTACACGCGGTGGAGCGCCGCGCCCGCGAGGTCACGACCGTGCTCGCGGGCGTTGTGCTCCGCCGCGACCCGCATCTCGGCGGCCAGGTCCCGCAGCGACTCCATCGCGGGCGTCACGGCGGCCAGCGTCAGCTCCGACTCGACCACCTTCAGGTCCAGCAGCCACACGTCGGCGAGGAAGCGCCGCATCCACCCGGTGGCGTGGTCCCAGCCCTCGCGCGGCGTGCCCGCCCCGTAGCCGCCGCCGCGCACCGTCACGAGCACGGCGGGCTTGCCCTGCGTCGCGGGCGTGGCCCCCGGACCCATCCGCGGATCGGTGGCGACCAGGTCGGCCCACGTCTTGAAGTGCTGCGAGACGCCGTAGTTGTACAGCGGCACGGCGAACAGCAGCGCGTCGGCGTCGACCAGCTGGTCGGTGGCCTCGGTGGCCAGCGCGACGGCCTGCCGCTGCTCGGGCGTCCGGTTCTCCTCGGGGGTGTACGGCGCGGTCACGGCCGTGGCCCACGCGGTGGCCGGGATCGGGTCGACGCCGATGTGCCGGGTGGTCACCGCGGCGTCGGGGTGGGCCGACCTCCACTCCTGCTCGACGATGTCGGCGATCTCTCGGCTGTGCGAGCCCTCGACGCGGATGCTCGCGTCCAGGCGGAAGAGCGACATGGTGTGACTCCTAGTGGTTCCCAGTGGGTAGTGATGCACTAGCTGCTAGCGCTTCACTAGTCACTATGAATATACGAGCACACAGGTGGAGCGCAAGTGGCGGGGTACTATGGCGTGCGTGACACCACCGGAGCCGAGCACCGTTCAAGAGGCTCACGACCTGCAAGTGTGCGATGTGTCGCTGCGGCGCGCGTTCGGCTTCCTCGGCAAGCGGTGGAACGGCGTGATCATCGCGACGATCGGCGCGCTCGGCCCCGTCGGCTTCGCCGACCTGAAGAGGGCGGTCACCGGCATCACCGACTCGATGCTGTCGGACCGGCTCACGGAACTGGCGTCGATCAACCTGGTCGTGCGCTCGGTGACCACGGCGAAGCCGCCGTCGGTGACCTACGCGCTCACCGAGGAGGGCAAGCGCCTGCTCCCGGTGTTCGACCAGCTCGCGCGCTGGGCGCACGGCAACCTGTCGGACTGCCTGGGCGGTCGCTAGCTCTCGGGCCGCGGGCGCTCAGGCTGGCGGCTGTCCGGATCGGCGGTTGTTCGCCCGCGGTCGCTCGGGCCTGCGGTTGTTCGGCTGGCGGTCGCTCAAGTCGCGGTCGCTCCGGCAGCGGGTGATCCGGCGGTGGGTGATGCGGCGGCGGGGTCGCCTGGGTCTGCGGTTGTTCCGGCAGGCGGTCGTTCGGCGGCCGGGTCGCCCGGGGCTGCGGTTGTTCCGGCAGGTGGTCGTTCCGGCGGTGGGGTCGCCTGGGTCTGCGCTCGGGCAGGCGGCTGTTCGGCCTGGTGCCGTTCGAGCGGGCCGTCGTTCGCGCTGCGGTGATCGGGCGGAGGTGGCCCCGGCTCGCGGCCGTTCGAGCAGCGCGAAGCGGGCGTCGCCCGGTGTGGAAGGCCCCCCGACTCACACGCTAGAGGAGAGGGCTGACAGTTTTGAGGGCCCGAAGTCGGGTGGGGATCACTCGAAGAGGTGATCGCCGGCCGTGCGGTCCGGTAGGTCGGGGTGGTGCGGGGGAAGGCGGGTCCTAGATGTCGGCGCGGCCGTCCACGAGCCACTCCAGTTCGGTCGTCCACTCCAGCTCGCCGACGTCCACCAGGCTCGGCTCCTGGCCCAGCGGCATGACCTCCTGCGTGTACCGGAGGAACTGCTCCACCCACGTCACGGACAGCCGCAGCGTCAGGTCACCGGCCGCGGAGTCCAGTTCCAGCGACGTCACCAGCCCGTGCCGGACCCGCACGTCGCCGATGCCGCCGCCGTCGACCAGCAGCTCACGGGCGAAGACCCACTCGGACGCCTCGCCGGTCTCGTCGTCGTGCACGAGCAGCGTGATCGCGTACGGGTCGGTCGTGTTCCAGCTCAGCGACGCGAGCGACCCCGACCTGGACCGCCCCTCCCCACCCCGCTCGGTGATGGCCGTCTTGGTCGTCGTCCCGGTGACGCAGTGGCGGTCGTCGATGCCGAAGCGGCACAGCCACTGGTGAGCGTCGCCTTCACGGTGCTGGTACGCGTGAGGGTCGTCGATCATGGGATCCGTCCTTCCGGGCGAGGAGCAGCGAGCTGTTCTCTACCCAGAAGACGCGCGTAGCTCGTCCAGGGTGCGTGTCGTGATCTAAATGCGACACAAATCTGGGGTGCCCAGGGGTCGATAGGGGTGCCGAGAACGCCTCCCACCAGCGGATTCAAGGTCCACGCGCGACAGGTAACAACTTGGTGTTGGAGCGGCCGAAAAATGCGGTCCGAGACGCTTTCACGCGATTCTCATGGACCAACCGATCGGTCTGGGTAGGCCAGTTGTTCATTCATGATGAGGAACGCCCCCAACCCGTGGAAGTCGTTCACGGCCCGCGGTCGGTCCAGGTAGTACCGCTCGTTCCCCACCCCGGTCCCGACCACGATCTCCTCGACCTGGGCGCGTCCGTCGGACCCGGTGGACGTCCGGTCGAGCACACCCCGGTACCCCTTCGCCGCCACCGGCAGGAAGGTCGGGCTCAGGTAGCCGCGCTCCACCGCCCGCGACACGGTGTACGCGTACATGCTCGAACACGACGTCTCGGTCCAGTTCCCCGCGAGCGAGGGCTTGGTCGGCAGCTGGAACCACCGGCCGCTCGCCGGGTCCTGCCACCGCTGGTAGCCACCTGCCAGGTGCCGCACGACGTCCACCAGCGCCGCCCGGTTCGGGTGCGTCGGGGGCAGCACGTCGAGCACGTCCACGGTCGCCATCCCGAACCAGCCGACGGCCCGGCACCACACCTCCGGCGACACCCCGGTGGCGGGATCGGCCCAGGACGACCTCCGCGTCTCGTCGTAGGCGTGGAACAGCATCCCGTCGGGCGACCGCAGGTGCCCGAAGTACGTGACGAGCTGCCGGGACGCCTCGTCGAACGCGGCCGGGCCGTCCCCGACCTGCGCGCCGTACCGGGCGAGGAACGGCTGCGCCATGAACACGCCGTCGGCCCACAGTTGCCCGGTGAACGCGGTGTTGTGGATCAGCGCGCCGTCCGACGTGCGCGGGTACTCGGCCATCCGCTGCCGGATCCGGGTGGCCGCCAGCGTGTACCGGGCCTCGCCGGTCTCGCGGGCGAGCACCAGGAAGACGTTCCCCGCCAACATGCTGTCCAGGTCGTTGTACGCGTTGCCGGTGCTCCCGTCCGGCCGCACCTCGGCACCGCCCCACGCCTTCAGGTAGTCCAGGTACCGCGGATCGCCCGTCCGCTCGAACACCAGGTGCACGCCCTGGAGGAACAGCGCGTCCGTGTAGCCCAGGCCGAGCGACGTCGCGGGCCGCCTGGCGATCGTCGAGTCGACGATCGCCGTGGACCAGTCGTCGGGCGCGGGCGCCACGACGCCGTTGTCGACCACCAGCGAATCCAGGTTCGGGCCGCCGTCGGCGGTCGTGGCGGTGGCGCGGACCGTGTTCGCGCCGGAGGTCAGCCGAGCGCTGACGACACGGGTGGTCCACGACGTCCACGCGCCGGTACCGGGGAACGACACCTCGGTGACCGCCACCCCGTTCACCTCGATCCGCAGCGGCCGGGCGGCCGTCGTCCCGTTGGCGTAGCGGAACACCAGGTCGTGGTCGCCCGCCACGGCCGCGTCCACGGCGAACCGCACCGCGCTGCCCACCACGTTGTCGAAGTTCACGAACCCCGACCCGGTGAACCCGGCGTGGTTCGACTCCACCACGCCCAGCGTCCGGGTCGCCCGCTCGGCCTCGTAGGCGGTGGTCGCCGCCGACGCGGGAACGGCGACCAGCGAGAACGCCAGAGCGGCCACCACGACGGGCGTCACGCGCACGCGATCCTCGCCTCCGTCCAGTCCGCGTGGTCGAAGTTCTTGCCGTCACCGCCGTCGGTGACGCGCAGGCTCAGCAACCGCACCCCGCCGACGTCGACCGACACGGCGCGGGCGGAGGTCTTCTCCCTGATGACGCCGCTGTCGTAGAGCAGCCGGTCGTCGCCGTACACCTGGAACACCACGGACCCGGTCTCGGTCGTCTCGTCGTCCAAACCGATCCCGGCGGTGAACGCGGAGCACCGGCGACCGGTGTAGACCGAGACGTCCGACGCCGCGTGCACGCCGATCCCCTTGGCGTAGGTCGTGCCGCCGACCCGCAGCGGAGCGCCGTCACCGCCGGAACTCTCGCCGTTGGAGCGGTCGCGCTCGGCCGGGCCCCAACCGTTGGTCTCGGTCGTGAAGGGGAGGTCGCTCACGAACGACGTCCCGCCGGGCACCGCGGGTGGGACGAACACCCGCACGGCCTTCTCCACGTGCGTGCGCTCGGCGTTGAACTCCGCGAACACCGGCACGTCCACGAAACCGTACGGGCTCTGGTCACCGACCCGCAGCGTCCACCGGCCGGTCATGGTCTCGCCCGGTGCCAGCGCCCCGCGCCGCACCGGCAGTCCCGTCACGCTCCAGCCCGAGGGGGCCGCCGCCGTGAGGGACGGGTCGGTCAGGACGCTGGAACTGGTGTTGGTGAACGTGCCGGTCACGTCGAAGGCCGTGCCCTTCGCCGCGTCGAACTCCTGGGTCGGTGTGACGCTCAGCGAGGTCGTCGGGACCTGCTTGACCGGCAGGTCGCACGTCGTGCGGCCGGACCGGGCCGGGCAGGCGACGGCGGCGAAACCGCCGTTGCGCGGCACGGCCACGGAGAGGGTGGACGTCGAGCGCAGCACCTGGCTGGACCGGAGCACGTCGCCGCGGGACGTGGACGCGTCGTCGCGGACGACCTCCACGAGCCAGTCCCCGCCACCCAGGAACGACAGCGGTGCCGCGACCGTGCGGGCGTCACCGGTGGAGATCGCGCCGACGAACCAGCGGTCACCCGCGCGCCGCGCCACCACCGCACCGGTGTCGGGGGTGCCGCCGACCAGCCTGGTGTCGTCCCAGGTCGTGGGGACCTGGTTGAGGAAGCGCAACGCCTGCGGCCTCGCCTGGTAGGCCTCGGGCTTGTCGGCGAAGTGCGTCCAGCCGGACTCGTAGACCACGGGCAGCGCCACCTCGTGCGCGACCGTCGCCTCCTTCGTGCCGACGTCGAGCGACACCGGCGTGTAGTCCATGGAACCGACCACGTTGCGGGTGAACGCCTGCACCGGGTTGTTCGCCGCGGCGGGCCGGTTCTCCGCGCCCCGCACGGCCTCCATCGTCATGACGTGCGGCCACGTCCGAGCCAGGCCGTGGGGGATGGTGGAGCCGTGGAAGTTCACCATGAGGTGCAGGTCGGCCGTCTTCGCCAGCACCGCGTCGTACCACCGGTAGCGCTCGCGGGAGTCGGACTCCATGAAGTCCAGCTTCACGCCCTTGACGCCCCAGCCCTGGATCCTCGGGAGGAGGGTGTCCTGCTCGGCCCTGGTGTCGAGCGCGGTCCAGTGGAGCCAGAGCAGGACGTCCACGCCCTTCGCCCTGGCGTACCTGGTCAGCTCCGGTGCCCAGGTCGCGCTCCAGCCCTCGTCCACCAGGACGTACGGCCAGGCGTTGCGGGCGGCGAAGTCGACGTAGGCCTTCTGGCGTTCGAAGTTGGACGGGCTGGAGTTCTCGCTCAGCCAGGACCAGGCTACTTTGCCCGGTTTGATCCACGTGGTGTCCGCGATCTTCGACGGGGGTGCCAGGTCGTCCACCAGGGTGGACCCGGTGACCGCGGCGAGGTCGCCGATGATCGCCGTGCGCCACGGGGTCGTGAGTTCGGCCTCCGCCGTGACCTGGTCGTCGGCGAGGACGACCTGGTAGGAGCCGGAACCGGCGGTGTGGCGCAGCTTCGAGCCGGGGTAGCGTCCGTCCACGTCGGACTCGGTGAGGAGTGCGTAGTCCTGGCCCACCTGGAACAGGGACGGGTTGCCGTAGTCGCCCGCCGGTGCGCTGCCCGCCGTGGTTCGGATCCGGTCGGCCTCGTACCAGGCGTTGTAGGGCAGGAGCCAGGCCGGGGCGCTGGTGGGGACGGTGAAGGTCGAGGCCTCCCCGGTGATCGTCACTGGGCCCGGTACCACGTACCGGTAGGCCACGCCGTCCGCTGAAGCCCTCACCACCAGGTCGATCCGCGCGCCGGTCGTGGTCGTGAACGCCAACCGCGACTCGTTCGCGGTGACGGTCCGGTTCCGTCGCTTGCCGGTGGTCATCGCGTACTGCTCGGAGATCGTGCGGTCCGTGCGACTGGTGAACCGCAGGCCGGTGGTCAAGTCCGCTGTCGTGGTGGTGAGGCCTACCGGGGAGGGGGACAGCACGGTGCGTCCCGAGCGGGTCGCCCCCACGGTTGGTCTGCCGGACGGGTCCAGTGCCACGGTGGCCGAGAGGGTGCCCGACGACACCACCCACCGGTTGGCGGGTTGTGCCTGGGCCGCAACCGGTGTCACTGCGGATGCTAGGGCCAGCAGCACGATCATGAGCCACGGCTTGGACGACGCCATTGTCAGACCTCCGGACGCGTCTCGGTGCAGGGAGGGGTGAGAGCGCTCCCTCGATCGTGTCGGCGGGGGTGGGGGCGGTCAAGGTCGCCGGTGGTTATTAGCCGGACAGGATTTGTCCGGTCTGCTCTCCGCCATCGAGTTGACTTGTCAAGATCATCCCTGTAGTGGGCTTGATCCAGTGCAAATGTGCCCCCAATGGAGATGTAGATATGCATTGATAGTCAATGCATCGGCTATAAATGTTGTTGACGTACTATTTTTGCGGTTCTAAGCCATCTGAGGTCTCGCGCTCGGTCTGATTCGGTACGGACGCGTTTCGGTTGTTGCGATGCATGTCCTACTCCAGTCGGGTGAGTGAGCGGTTCACTCGAAAGCGACACGCGGTTCACTCCAACGAAGTGTGGTCAGAATGAGGTATGACTTCGCTCCGTGACAGGCGCTGCACTTCGTGAGTTCCGCAAATGGCTCACCTCTCTCAACGACGCAGACCTCACGACGCTGGTGTCCGTGGATGACGGCCTGCGCGTGCTGGGACGGCTGCCCATGTCGTACTTGGGTGGGCGCCGTCCCGCGTCCAGAGACCTGAGAGCTATCCGAGTGGGCATCACCAAGTCCTCCAACCAGCAGCTCCTCACCCTCGTGGCGAACGCGCTCGAGCTGGTTTCGCACTACCTGAACAGGCACTACGAGTTCGACCTGGACGCGGTGAGCAAACCCGACCATCGCATGCTCACCCGGATGCTGGTTGAACTCGGGCAGCCCTACGGTCAGTTCGTCCTTTACGCGTTGTTGCTTAGCAACGTGCCGGCCAGTCCGCTAGCGGTCGAACACGAGGCCAGCCTGAGGCAGGCAATCGGGGAGTCCGTGGAGACGAACCTTCCTGAATGCCGGGTGGTTGAGGCTGTGGAAGCGGAAACCTCAGGCGAAACTGGTCGCGCGCTGCAAAGGACAGAGTCCTCGGTTTCCGAGGATGTCAGCAACCTCGACCTGATTCGAGCTGAAGCTCAGCTCGCGGAGTTGCGTGGATTTGCTGAAACTATCGCGTTCGATCTGCGCTCGCTTGCCGCTGACGTCGAAGCGGGCGTTCCACTGTTCACCGAGATCGACGCCCGTCTGAGCGAGTACAGCAGGCGACGTGGCGGACTCATCGAGGCTGTGGCTCTCCTCGTGGAGGTGCAGCCCTCGGTCGGGTTCGACGGTCTTGGTGAACGGATGGAGGAGTGCCGCGCTAGTCGGGTTGCCGAGCTCCGGGCTCGAGAGATCGCCGCTGGGCGAATTCGCGATCTTGACCGGCAGATCGCCGAGCTGGAGGCGATGGTCGAATCAGCTCCGGAGATCGCTCGTGACTCCTTGAGAACAGCGCTGGAAGCGATGCGGATCCAGCGAGGTGAACTGGGTGCCGGAACCGTCAGCGCCTGCACGGCCGAGTTGGTGGCTGAACCCGTGGTTGCGGAGCAGCCCGTGCTGGACAGCGTCGACGGTCTTTCCGACGAGAGTGATGAGCGTTCTGCCGGTCGGCCCGAGCCGGTCACGTCCATCGTGAAGCGTGATGAAACTCGGACCACGGTTGTTGAATCCTCAGATGTGGATGTCGTACCGACCGACGTGGCCGTTACGACATCGGAGACGCTCGACGACGATCCACAGTCGTCAGGCGCGGAGGAGTTGGCGCACGGTTTTCCCTGGGAGGAAGGCGATCCTCCGCTTGCCGTCCGACTGACGTATGACGGCAGGATCGCGGAAGCCTACTGGGTGACCGCCATGTCGGGTGAGCCGGACCGTCGTGCCGCGGTTCTCAGGTTTGCCGCTGCCGCATACGGCGTTCACAACAACTCGGACGCAACCGCGATTCTGGCTGCACTTGATTTGGACGCCCAGGCACTGGGCATGGACATGGACGCCGCAGTGGTGGCCACGACCGCGATCCTCCGTGCTGGTCTAATAGCCGGCTGGGGTCATTCCCTTCTGGCTCAACTGCAGCCCGACCTGACGTTGCCCGCTGAATGGGCAGCACTTGTCGATGCGTCGATCGCAGCGGTCCGTCGGAGCTTCCGGGTTGACTACGGGGTGGGTGTGCTCCCTCCGGAAGACGACGTGAGCGAGGCACGTGTGGAACTGGGCAGACGAGCGAGGAGCTTGGCTGACGAGTTGCCACGGCGGAAGAACAGCTACCAGCGTGCGACCAGGGTCTTGCAGCGGTTGATGTTGACAGACCAGCCACTGGCGTCCGCGCTGCACTCCGTGATCGCTTGGTCCGACGGAGCAGGCGAGGGAGCCGCGGTCGGAGAAGCTCATGCTGCGCTGAGCACGCCTGGAGCTGCGGAGGCGATCATCGAGGCCGCAGACGCCGCGATGCGCAAGCCGAAGCAGGCGCGTGAACCCATCGTCGCCACCGCTCTGCGTGCTCTGCTCCGGGCGATCGACGAAGTGCGTATCATCGTGCGGGAAGCAGACGTCGTGAGCCGTCGGCTGGCCGTCGCGGAGTCCGACGACCGGGCTGTGACGGCAGGGCTCTCCCGCGCTTTGGCAGATGTCGAGTCCGTGCCAGTCCCGCAGGGGATGGCGGGTGCGGCAATGGCCCTGTTCCGTTCCTGGCTGCAGGACCCGGCGAGCTTC
>NZ_DBNGPQ010000188.1:0-93918 GCF_057122925.1 Umezawaea sp.
TGGTCGGACCGTTCGCCTGACCCGGCACGCGCCTCCCCACGGCACGGCGCGTGACCGGACTCCCCCTGACGAGCGGTACCGCCTGAGCAGCGGGGTGAATGGGTATTGCGGGCCACGGGTTCGCGGCACTCTGGGATCGGTGAGGGATCAGCGTCGGGAGTTCGTGCGCCTGTGCCGCTGCGTGGTGTCCGGACCGCGGTGGCAGGTGGTGGTCGCCGTCGTGGTGTCCGCGTGGACCTTCACCTGGATCGTGGGGCAGGTCGGGAGTTCGCCCGTCTCGCCGCTGGCCGTGCTGCGGGCACCGGTCGACTGGGCCGGGATTCCGAGTGGGTGGGTGGACGCCGTCGGTGGGTGGGTGCGGGCCCGGCGTGGTGTGCTGGCCGGGCTGGCGGTCGTGGCCGGGCTGCTGTGGGCGGTGACCACCGAGCGCGGGCGGTTGGCGGCGCCCGGCGGGTGGCTCGCGGTGCTGGTGGCGGCCGAGGCGATCGGGTACGCGGCCGCGGTGCACCGGGCGCTCCTGACGCTGGCCGTGGTGATCGCGGTGTTCGCGCTGCTGTCGCTGCTGGGGCGGCGGACGTTCGTGGTCGACCGGATCGCGCTGCTGCCGCGCGGGGTGCTGCACGCGAGCGCGACGGCGGTGACGCTGTCGGCGGTGCTGCCGCTGCTGGCCCCCGGCCTGCTCGTCGCGGGTCTGGTGCGGCCGTACGTGACGCGCCCGCCACGCCCGGACCCGACCGGCGCGCGGATCCCGCGGCAGCGGGTCGACAGCGGCGGCGAGAGGCGTGCGGAGGCCGGTTCCACCGCCTGACGACACCTACTCAGACGGATGTCCGGGGCCTCTCAGGACGCCACGCTCACCCGTTCGAGCGAGACGGTGACGTTTCGTAATACGTAGGTCATCGCCATCCGCTTTCGCTCGTGCCTCCGAAAGGAGCCGATTGAGTGAACGGATCATTCTTGTTCACCCCCACTAAAGACGCCCCAAACGAGCGATGTCCGATGAGGATACGGGTTGATTTCTATCGATTTGGAACGCGCATGTGCAGGTGGCGACGGGTGCGGACCTCCCGAGTAATGCGATAATGGCTCATGGTTGACCTCGCGCGAGTTAATCGCCAGTCGGCCAGGTGGAAATGCGGCAACCCGAGCTGAGTTCGACGTTACTCGTGCCAGTCACACTGGTCCGTAACACTTAAGGATGCACACGTGCCTGACAATCCCTCCAGAGGACGACTCGCCAGAGTCATGCGTCGGCAGCCGGTCCAGCAGCGGGGCGCGGCCACCGTCACCGCGATACTGGACGCCTGCTCGACGCTGCTCAACGAGCAGGACTACGACGACATCACCACCGCCCGGATCGTCGAGATGGCAGGCGTTCCGATCGGCTCCTTCTACCAGTACTTCCCGGACAAGAGGTCCGTCGTGCACGCGCTCGCCCTGCGCGGCATGGAGCAGTACCTGGCCGAGGTCGACGTGCTGTTCGAGGACGGCACGCTGTCGGAGGACTGGCGCAAGGCCATGGGCCAGGTCGTCGGCGTCTACATGCGGATGCTGGTCGACGTGCCCGGCTTCGGGCGGATCCGGTTCAGCGACCTGCTCGACGGGCACCGGCTCGACTCCAGCGTCGACCAGTACGAGCTGATGGCCGAACGGCTGGCCGAGCTGTTCGTGGAGAGGTTCGGCGCGCCCGGCGACGGGCCGGTGCGGCTGACGTTCCGGATGGCCGCCCAGACCGCGGACAGCCTGTTCACCCTGGCCTCCCAGCTCTCCGGCGACGACCGGTTCCACGTGCTCCGCAAGGCCGACCAGGTGATCTCCACGATGCTCGCCGAGGTCCTCGACCCGAGCTGACTTGCCCCGGCGGACGGGGTGGTGTGGGCTTGTCCGGTGACGAGCGACGAGTTCGACGTGATCGTGATCGGCGGCGGCCCGGTGGGCGAGAACGCCGCGGGGCGGACCGCTGCCGGAGGCCTGCGGACCGCGCTGGTGGAAGCGGAGCGCTTCGGCGGTGAGTGCTCCTACTGGGCGTGCATGCCGAGCAAGGCGCTGCTGCGCCCCGGCCACGCCCTCGCGGCGGCCAAGCGCCTGCCGGGGGTGCCGGTCGGCGACCGGCTGGACGCCGCGGCCGTGCTGGCCCGCCGCGACGGGTTCACCTCGCACTGGGACGACGCGGGCCAGGTCCAGTGGGCCGAGGGCGCGGGGATCGTGCCGATCCGCGGCCGGGGTGTCGTGACCGGTGAGCGCGAGGTCACCGTCGACGGCCGCGTGCTGACCGCTCGCCGCGCCGTGGTGCTCGCGACCGGCAGCGTGCCGCGCGTGCCGTCGTTGAGCGGCCTGTCCGAGGTGCCGCACTGGGGATCGCGCGAGGCGACGTCCGCGCACGAGGTGCCCGAGTCGCTGGTCGTGCTCGGCGGCGGCGTGGTCGGCGTCGAGATGGCGCAGGCGTGGGCCAGGCTCGGGTCGCGGGTCACGCTGGTGATCTCGCAGGACCGGCCGCTGCCCAAGTTCGAGGACTTCGTCGGCGAGTACGTCGCCGACGGGCTGCGCGAGGACGGCGTGACGATCCGCGCGAGCGCGAAGACCGCCTCGGTGTCCGCGGTGGAGGGCGGGGTCGAGCTGGTGCTGGCCGACGGCACCTCGATCGTGGGCGAGCACCTGCTGGTCGCCACCGGCCGCGAGCCCGCCACCCGCGACCTCGGGCTGGAGGCCTTCGGCCTGGAGGCGGGCAGGGCGCTGCCCGTCGACGACACCGGCCGGGTGTCCGGGGTGGACTGGCTGTACGGCTGCGGCGACGTGACCGGCCGGGCTCTGCTGACGCACCAGGGCAAGTACGCCGCCCGCGCGGTCGGCACGGCGATCCTGGCCGACGCCCGCGACCCCGAGCTGTGGTCGGCCTCCGCCGCCACCGCCGACCACACCGCCGTCCCGCAGGTCGTGTTCACCGACCCCGAGGTCGGGTTCGTCGGCCGCACGGCGGAGCAGGCCCGCGCCGCCGGGCTCGACGTGCGGGTCGTCGACGTGGACATCGCCGTCGCCGGGTCGTCGCTGCACGCGGACGGGTACCGGGGCAAGGCGCGCATGGTCGTGGACGAGGGCACGCGGACCCTCGTCGGCGTCACGTTCGTCGGGCCGGACGTGGCCGAGATGGTGCACGCCGCGACCGTGGCGATCGTGGGCGAGGTGACCGTGGACCGGCTCTGGCACGCGGTTCCGTCGTACCCGACGATCAGCGAGGTCTGGCTGCGACTGCTGGAGGCCTACGGCCTGTAACGGAACGGTGCGCGCGCTAGGCCGTTCGAGGCGGTTATCTAAGCTGGAGCAGTGACCAGGGGCGTGGTGATCACTGCGGGTGCGGCTGTCCTCTGGTGCGCCTTCGTGATCGCGACGACGTTCCGGCACGCGCCGCCGCTGCCCGCCGTCGCCGTGTACGTCCCCGCCGTCCTGGTGCTGCCCGTCGTGCTGCACACGCTGTGGCGGGCCAGCAAGGACGCCCTGCTGGCCGTGGCGCTGGTGCCGCGGCCCTGGGTCGTGGGCGGGGCCGTCGCGGCCGTGGCGGGGTGGTTGTTCGCCAGTGGCGCGGTGCACGGGGTGCCGGGAACGGAGCGGCTGGGGGCCGTCGCGGGCGTGGTCCTGGTGCTGCACGCGGTGTTCGGGTTGATCGCCGCCGGACTGGTGAAGGTGGACGAGAACCCGCACCTGCGGTGAGCGCCTACTGGCCCGCGGGCAGGCGGAGCGCGCGTTCCGCCGCCTTCACCAGCTCCGGGTCGGTCGCGGTCGAGTCGCCCTCCGCCCACACGGCCTGGGCCAGCAGGACCCGCGTGTTCTTGACCGTGCTGGCGAAGGCCGAGCGGTCGAAGGACCTCGGGCCGTTCGGCCACGCCCTGCCCTCCTTGAGGAGGGTGGTGATGCCGCCCGAGCCCGCCGTGGCCACGACACCGTGCAGCTCCTGCGCGCTGAGCGCGTCCGGCAGGGCCACCTCGGCCAGCGCCACCCCCACGCGGCGGTCACCGACCTTCGTCTCGTACTGGGCGCGGTGCAGGGCGGTGCAGCTGTGCTTCGACAGCCAGGCGCTGACGTCGCCGAAGGAGTGGGCCGCGCAGTCGGCGTCCCGGCCCGTGCCGCGCGGCGTGAAGTTCTCGCCGTCCACCACGACCGTCGTCGGCAGCGGTTCCGAGGTGGGCGGCGGCGCGGACTCGGGGGTGCTCCCCGACGTCGTCGCCACGACGATGCCGACCACGGCGAGCAGCACCACCAGCCCGGCCGCCGCGTAGGGCAGCAGCTTCGGTGCCTTCGCCGCCGCCCGCTCCGGCGTGCCCCGCGTCGGGAGCTTCGGCAGCAGCATGGTGCTGGCCGAGGCCAGGTCGCTCGTCACCGCGTCGGCGAAGCCCTCCGCCAGCAGTTCGCGGGTGGTGGGCGGGTTGCCGGTGGGGGACAGGACGGCCAGCAGCTTCGCCGCGTGGTCGACCGAGCAGGGCCGGTCGCTGGTCGCCAGCTCGCGCACCGCCGCCAGCAGCGAGGTGGGCTTGGGGTGCAGGACGCGCACGCCGCGGTTCAGGTCGACGGTCGGCTGCGTGACGTGGTCGACGTACGGGCCGACGGCGACGACCGTGGTGACGGGCAGCGGTTCGGCGCGCATCTCCTGGATCCGCCTGCCCACGGCCAGCGCGGCCTCCAGCGCCTCCGCGGCGGGGCTCACCGCGCCGTCCTGGCGGACCAGGGGCCAGCCGTCGATCCTCCACTGGCCCGAGAGCGGGGCCTCCAGGCGCACGGCCGGGTCCGGGAGGTCCACGCCGACGACCACGACGACGCCGCGCGGCAGGACGACGACCGCGTCCACCGCCTTGGGACTGCCGGGGGGCTGCACCCCCAGCAGCGCCACACCACCCAGCACGGCGTCCCCGGCACCCCACGTGCTCAGGGCCGCGCGCACGTCCGCGCCGACCTCCGTCGGAACGCTCCCAAGCCTGATCAGCCGCACGAGATCACCCAGTTCCACACGGTCGGACACGGTAGCCCCGGGAGGGGGCGGTGGGCAGGCAGGCTCACGGCTGTCACGTTCAGTGATGGTCATCACGGATTCCACTCGACTGATCGCCGAGCTGATATCCGTCGAGTGACGGCCGCCGCGGTGTGTAGCGACCGTCACGCGCGTTCGTCCGCTTCGCGGCCCGTCGATCATCGGATGATCACGTGAAGATCACGCGTTGATCTCGGGTTTTGTCCCAACGGTTCATTATTTGGGCCGTCTGCACGCACTTTAGGGCCGAAAGTCCTGTATCCACCCCGGCCGGGTGGTGTTCGCGCTGGTTCTTCTGGCGGACAGCACCGGCAGCAGGCAGAATGGCGCCAGCGGGAATTCACTTGATCGTCCGTTCCGACAGGTCGTAGGGGAAGACGTCCCTCGTCGAGTAGCGGAGGTCAGCTGTGAGCACCCGTGGCAGCACCAGTGGCGTGGTCTACGTCCACTCGTCGCCGTCTGCGGTCTGTCCGCACGTCGAGTGGGCTATCTCGGGCACCCTCGGTGAGCGAGTGGACCTCAGGTGGGCGGCGCAGCCCGCGGCGCCAGGTCAGTTGCGCGCCGAATGCGCTTGGACCGGCGACGCCGGGACGGGCGGAAGACTCGTGTCCGCGTTGCGGGCGTGGCCGATGCTCCGATTCGAGGTGACGGAGGACCCGAGCGACGGCGTGGACGGCGAGCGTTTTTGCTTCGCCCCCGTGCTGGGCCTGTGGCACGCGCGAACCAGTGCCAACGGCGACATCGTGGTGTCCGAGGACCAACTCCGCGCGCTCGCCCTGCGCAGCCGCGGCGGCGAGTCCTTCGCGCACGGCGTCGACGAACTGCTCGGCGCCGCGTGGGACGACGCGCTGGAGCCCTTCCGCCGCGCCGGGGACGGCGCGCCGGTCACCTGGCTGCACCGCGTTGGCTGATCATCGTCGGCGAACGGGAACCCCCGTGGTGACGCGGGGGTTCCCGTCGTTCGACGTCGTGAGGAATTGTCGAGCACGACTCGGAACCAGCCGCTAGCGCGAAGGCCGGACGCTTTCGGCCGGTAGCCACGCCTGCATGAGCTCGGCGTACGCGGGCGAGGAGCGCACCAGGTCGTCGTGGTCGCCGAGCAGCGGCGGGCCGCCGTCCATCACCAGGACCCGCTTGGCGCGCAACGCCGACGAGAGCCGGTGCGCGATCACCACGAGGATCCCCCCGCGCTCCGCGAACGCCCGCTCCACCGTCGCCTCGGCGGCCGGGTCCAGGTGCGAGGTGGCCTCGTCCAGGATCACCAGCGTCGCCGGGCACGCGTAGACCCTGGCCACGGCGAGCAGCTGCGCCTCGCCCGCCGACAGCCCCGCACCCGCGTGCCCGAGGCCCGCGTCCAGCCCGCCGATCCGCTCCACCAGCTCGGACGCGCCCACGGCGGCGACGGCCGCCAGCAGCTCCGCGTCCGACGCGTCCGGCGTGAACAGCGCCAGGTTCTCCCGCAGCGTCCCGGTGAACAGGTAGGTCTCCTGCGGGATCAGCGCGATGCGCCGGTGCCGCTCCGCGGGCCGCACCAGGTGCACCGGCACGCCACCGAGCGTCACGGAGCCCGACCGCGGCGGCATCAGCCCGGTCAGCAGGCCCGCCACGGTCGACTTGCCGATCCCGCTGGGCCCCACCACGGCCAGGTGGTCGCCGGGCACCAGGTCGAGGTCCAGGTCCCGCACGACCGGTTCGGCGTGCTCGCCCCAGCCGAACGTCAGCCCGCGCATCGCCACGGCGTGCCCGGCGGGCACCTCGTCACCCGCGGGGGGCGCGGGCGGCGGCGCGGCCTCGGACAGCCTGCGCAGCGCGACCAGCAGCCGCAGCACCACGGTGCTGGTCGTGTCCGCCAGCCTGCGCAGCGCGGGCTGCACGCTGGTGCTCAGGTAGACCACGGCGCCGAGCACCGCGCCCGCCGTGAGCTGCCCGGACGCCACCTTGGCGGGCGCCGCCAGCACGAGCAGGGCCAGCGGCGCGAACCCGCCGACCGCGATCACCAGCCCGCGCAGCGCGTTCGCCCACGCCACCCGCACGGCCACCTCGGCCTGCCGGTCGATCTTCGCGCCGACCTCGGCGCCCGCGTCCGCGGTGGCGTCGCAGGCGACGACGTCGCGGATGCCGACGAGCACCGCGCCCGCCGCCTCCGCGCTGTTCTCGTCAGCCATCACCTGGTCCCGCTGCCTGCGCGCGAGCGACGGCAGCAGCAGCGCGAACAGCGCCAGCGCGATGACGACCGGCGACACCACCAGCCACGCGAGGTCCGCCACCGCGGTCACCAGGCCGACCAGCGCCGCCGTCGTCGTGACCAGCAGCGCGCGGGCCTGCACCAGCACGCCCGCCGTCGCGTCCCGCACCACCTCGACGTGCCGGGTGATCCGCGCGACCGCGCTCGCGTCCGGCTGCCGCCGGTGCGACGCGCCGCCGTGCAGCACGCCGCGCACCACGACCCGGACCAGCGCGTCCCGCATCGGCTCGATCACCGAGCCGAGGTGCCGGAACACCTGCCGCAGGCCGAACCCGCCGAGCACCGCCACCGCCGCGAACACCAGCAGCCAGCCCACGCCGACCAGCGGTCGGCCCGCCGCGAAGCCGCGGTCCACCGCGAGCGCCACCAGCCGTCCCGACAGGAACGCGGGCACGCCCTCCAGCACCGACCAGCCGAGCAGGACCAGCACGCCCCTCCGCTGACCCGCCAGCGCCCCGAGGTACAGCCGCATCACGTCCACCGGACGTCACCTCCGCGCGGGGGGACGAACCGCACCGGAACCGGCGGGGTCACCGGGCACCGCCTCGGGGGCGGACGGCGCGCCGGTCGCGGACCGGGCGCGGCGTCCCCGCGCGGGCGCGCAGGCCCTGGAGCAGCAACCGGGCGTCCGGCCAGTGGGCGGGGCGGGCGTCGACGGGGGGTGGTTCGAGCGCGTCCATCAAGCGTCTCCTCCGGTGAACACGGCCCGGTAACCCGGATCCAGCCACAGCGCCTCGTGCGAACCGGTCGCGTGCACCCGGCCGTCCACCAGCCACACCACGAGGTCGGCGCGGCGGGCGGTGGCGGCGCGGTGGGTGACGACGACCTTCGTGCGACCCGGCAGCGCGGCCTCGATCGCCCGGTCGACGGTCGCCTCGGTGACCATGTCCAGGCTGGCCGTCGCGTCGTCGAGCACCAGCACGTCCGGGTCGCGGATGAGGGCCCGCGCCAGGCCGAGGCGCTGGGCCTCGCCGCCGGACAGCGGCGTGTCGGACACGGGGGTGTCGTAGCCGTCGGGCAGCCGCACGACCACGTCGTGCACCTGCGCGGCGACGCAGGCCGCGCGCACCCGGCGCCTGCCCGCGTCGGCGCCGTAGCGGACGGCCTCGCCGACCGTGGCGCCCAGCAGCGCGGGCCGCTCGAACGCGTACCCGACCGTCCCGTCGCGGCGCACCTCACCCGAGTCCGGTGTGGACAGTCCGCCGATGACGGACGCCAGCGCGGACTTCCCCGCGCCGGACCGGCCGACGACGGCGGTGAACGTGCCCGCGGGGATCCGCAGGTGCACGCCGTGCAGCGCGCCGTCGAGCGACACGTCGTGCAGTTCGAGGTCTCCGGGGCGCGCGGGCGGGTTCGTGGCGCCGCGGCTCGGCAGCGGCGTGTCGAGGACCTCCACCAGCCTGGTCGCGCTGGCACGGGTGCGGGCCAGGGTCGTCAGCATCGGCAGCTGGCCCACGATCCCCATGCCCAGGGCCACGTACCCCAGCGTCGCGAGCAGGTCGCCGACGGTCAGCCTGCCCGCGACCACGCCGAAACCCGCTGCGGTCAGCACGGCCAGCTCCACGGCCGGCAGCAGCAGCCCGGCCCGCCAGATCATCTTCGCCTGGGTGCGCCACATGCCGATCCCGGCGGCGGCGAGCGTCGGGAGTGGACGCAGCACCCGCTCCGACTCCTGCTCGGCGGTGCCGGAGGCGGCGATCGTGCGCAGGCCGGAGACGGCGTCGAGCAGCCGGGCGGACAGGTCACCCGACACGGTCTGGTAGGTGGCGACGTCGTCGGCCGTCAGCCGCATGTGCGTGCGCACCAGGAGCATCGCCAGCGGAACGCTGAGCAGGAACACCGCGGCGAGCCGCCAGTCCATCAGGGCCAGTGCGACGACGGCGCCGACGGAGCTGAGCGCGGTCACGGTCAGGGAGATCACGATCACCGAGATGCCGCCCGCGATGGCGGAGTCCCCGGTGACGCGGCTGACCGCGTCACCCGCGGCGAACGGTGACGGGTGGCCGAGCCCGAGCAGGTGGGCGGCGACGCGGTGGCGCAACCGGGCGGTGGCCCTCGCGGTGATCGCCGCGGCCAGCACGACGCCGATCGCGTCGCCGACGACCTCGATCGACACCATCGAGACCAGCCACAGCACGGTGGAGGAGTCGAGCCGCCCCGCCAGAGCCATGTCCACGGTGCTCGCCAGCGCGGCGGGCAGCAGCAGGCTCGCGGTGGTGGCCAGAGCGGCGTTCAGCACCAGCAGCAACCAGCGGCGGTCGTGGTTCGCGGCTTCGACCAGAAGCGCGTCGCCCGGTTGGGCCATGGCTGTTCCCTCCGGAGACGGGTGGGCGCATCATGGGGAAAGGGCCCGACGGCAGACGGACCGATTCGTGGTCGGTCGCTGCCATCGGACCCTTGTGTCACCGGGTGAGCGGCACACTTCGCTTGTGCCGCTCACCCAACCTCTCGGGCGAGACCTAGCAGAGGATCAGGCTCGCGGAGGAGTGGCTGCAGGGGAGCAGCAGGCTGGCGCTCGAGGCCGTCGTGCTGCCGCCGCCACCGCCACCGCCGCCGGTCGCCATCGCGTTGGACGTCGTCTCGGGGGTCTCGAGCTCCTGCATGTCGAGGATGAATCCCATTGTCTTACTCCTCAGTCAGCGAACTACTCGGGGTTTACTGCTCCACCAGCCACTCGGGGCCGGGGGTTCTAGGGGGTGGACGCGGCTCCGAGGAACGGGAGGACCGATCCGTCTCCGTCCACCACGGACGCCAGCGCCAACAGGATTCCGGCGCCGCCGGTGTTGAGGTCCATCGACAGCCTGCGCAGCTGCATCCCAGGGAACGCCAGACCGTCCCGGTAGGGCACGGCGTGCCACGCGAGCGCGGCCAGGTGTCGTCGCATCGCCTGCTCGAACACCGGGTCGGGCTGCCGCCGCACGGCCTGGGCGAGCGTCGCGAGCAGACCCATCCGGCCGAGGACCAGGCCGGGGTGGATCACGAACTCGCCCGCGGCGCCGCGCAGCAGGTCGGGGAGTCGGGTGACGCTCTCCGCGTCGGGTGCGTGCCGGGCGTACTCGTTGAGCACCATCGCGATGCCCGCGCCGCCGACCTCGACGTAGGGGAGCGTGCGGTAGCCGCCGTCGCGCACCTGCGTCGAACCGTCGAGCGCGACCATGCACTCCGCCAGGTCGCGGTCCAGCGCCTGCCCGGCCAGGTCGAGCCAGGAGCGGTCGCCGCTGTGCTCGAACAGCCGCAGGAACAGCAGTGCGGGCCCGGACCAGCCGTGCAGCAGACCGGCCTTCGCCTTGGGGCCGGGGGGTTCCGCGAACTGGAGCTCGTGGCCGAGGCGGTCGGCGATGTCGACCGCCTGGGTGAGGAAGTCGTCGTCGTGGCGGACGTTCGCGAAGTGCAGCAGGTTCAGCGCGACACCGGACAGGCCGCTGCCGAGTCCGTGGTCCACCGTGCCCGGCAGCGTCTTCGCGTACTCGGTGACCAGGTCGGTCGCCAGGTCGTGGTGGCCGAAGTTCTCCAGCACGTGGGCGATGCCGTGCGCGCCGGTGAAGAAACCGGGCTGCTTCGGCGGATCGCGCCGCACGGAGTCCTGGAGCCACTGCTCGTACTCGGGGAAGCGGCCCTGCCCGCTGACGTGCAGCGCGTGCAGCACACCGGCCGCGCCGTAGGCGAAGCACGCGCCGCCGACCTCGAACTGCTCGATGTCGCCGGGGAACAACCGGTCGGTGCGGTCGGGTGTGGCGCTGGCCAGGATGGCGGTCGCGATGTCCTTGCGCACCGCGCGCCAGTCCGGCTCCGGCTCGTCGAGCGTCGTCCGCTCCGGCGCGGGCGGGACCTCGACGCGGGGGGTGAGCACCGCCGCGATCCGCTCGCAGTACTCGTCGGACAGCCCGAACCGGCGCTGGATGAAGTCGAGGTGGGACCTCAGCCGCGAGGGTGCCAGCTCCAGCACCTCGTTGAGCGGCAGGAACAGCCACAGCCGCAGCGCGGCGAGCGGGTACTCGTCGATCTCGACGCCCTCGCGGTCCGGCGGGGCCTGGAAGCCGGGCGCGCCGAGCGTGGGCCTGCGGGGCTCGTCCACGTGGAACGACAGCTCGAAGTCGATCAGCGACATCCGGTCGTCCTCGTCGAGCAGGACGTTGAGCGAGTGCAGGTCGGAGAACACCACCCCGCGCTCGTGCAGCGCGTGGACGGTCCGCTCGACCTTGTCGAGCACGGCGAGCGCCCTCGTCCGGTACTCGGCGATCCGCTCGTCGCTGATCTCGTTGTGCGTCAACGGGTAGTGCATGCCGAGCCACTGCCCGAGCGATCTGCCCGGCATGTACTCCATCGCCAGGAAGTGGTGCTCCCACACGGTGAACCGGTCGTACACCCTGGGAACGCCCGCGATCCCGTCCAGCCTGGACAGGATCGCGAACTCGCGGTCCAGCCTGGCGACCGCGTCGACGTTGTCGCGGTCGAGGCCGGCGTGGGGTCTCGCCTCCTTCAGCACGACCTCGGCGCCGTCGGACCTGCGGGTCGCGAGGTAGACGCCGCCGCCGTTGGAGAAGTGCAGCGAGCGCACCACGTCGTAGGGGAACTCGTCCGGGTCGCCGCCGTTGCGGGCGGCGAGGTGCGGCACCAGGAACGGCGGCAGCTCGACCCACTCGGGCACCCAGAAGTTCGGCTTGCGCTGGTCGGGGACCAGCTCGCCGTCCGGGCCCTCGATCGCGAGGACCTGCTTGCCGTCCTTCTCCAGCCACTGCTCGACGAACCCGCCGTAGCGGACGTAGAGCGGGCCCGCGCCGTAGCGGAGGTCGCTGAGGATGTAGGCGCCCTGCTCCCCGTCCAGCAGCGCGGACAGCTCCACCAGGACGCGCTCCAGCTCGACCTCGTCGGCCGGGTAGATCGCGATCAGCTTGCCGCTGGCCTCGCGGGGGGCGTACTTGGAGTTGCGCGCCAGCACGATCGACTGGGTCCGCAGGTACTTGAACGAGATCCGGTGCTCGACGCAGTAGTCGTAGGTGGTCTTCAGGACGCGGCCCGCGTTGGCCACGGTGGCCGACACGTGGATCTTCCAGCCCTGCTTGGCCAGCACCGCGCCCTTGGGGTGCAGGTGCCGCCAGATGTTCTTCTCGCCCTGCGACCAGCCCTCCGGCAGCTCGGGGAGCTCGCGGGAGAAATCGTCGGCGGAGGTTTCCGCGTGGCTTTGCACGTCGTAGAAGTGACGATCCGCGAAGCAGTAAGCCTCATAGCGGAGATCCACTGGAATTACCTCCCCTGGCGTGTTGAGCGGCGCGCCCCGAACTGGTGGGCGATGTGCTTGTCGTCAATGCGACGGCCATATTTCCGCACAGTTTGCGGAGAGTTTCCAAGCCGCCACACGGGCGATGCAGGTTGGCCCGTTAGTGGGTCAAAAAATGGTGAATTACCCTCGGATTTACGACGGAGTGCAACGATCTTTGCCTAGATTCACTCGATCGCGACGTTTGTTCGGGTGTAACGCTGACCACGCGGAGGGTGGCGCAACTAAACGAAACTCTCTAGTTCAGCAACGGTCACCTCGTCCTACCTGCGGTTTCTTCCCCGTGCCCCAGAAAATCGGCCGGAGGTGGCTGGGTGCTACCCAGAGTCGCCGTCGAGCCTGTCGGGCACGTCGGGAGGACGGAGCCTTTCGTCGCGTCCCCGGTGTCCGTTCGGCGGTACGCCTTCGTCTTTGTGCAGGTGGTTGCGTCAGCAGGCTCGTTTCGAACGGGTGTCGCCGTGGTGCGCAACTCGCAGCGGTACGCACTTGCTGTGTTATTGGGTAATTCAATGGTATCCATAGGATTGTTTCTGTCACACGATTGGGATTTATGAGTAATCCTCATGCATTATTCAGTGACATCGGGGCCCTTTCGTCACCCGTATGGGTGGTTTAAAGGCTTCACCGGTGGGATACCGCTGACGGTCGGCCGGCTCGGATCGGGCCCGACCGCTGTGGCACGCTCGAACGGTGACGACCGAAGAACCGAGGCGTCCTCGCGCCCTCTGGGTCCTCCCGACGGCCCTCGTGGTGGCCGCGGGGTCCGTCGCGGGCGGCCTCCTGGTGCGCGACCTCTACACCCGGCCCGCCACCACCACGAGCGCCGGTTCCGCCACCGCGTCCGACGGCTCCCCGCCGTCCACCTCCGTGCCGCGCTCGGCCCAGCCGGGGGACCGCACCGTGCGGCTCAGCGTCGACGCCGAGCTGCACCCGGACGGCGAGCGCGTCCGGGCACTGTTCCAGCGGTACTTCGACGCCATCAACGCCCGCGACTACCAGTCGTGGAGCGGGGCGGTCACCGCGGAGTTCTCCCGCAGGCTGCGCGCACCGCAGTGGCGGGCCAACTACGAGACGACGTCCGACGGCACCGTCCTGGTCCAGCGGATCGACGCCTCCTCCGGCGAACGGCTCCGCGTGCTGGCCAGCTTCGTCAGCGTCCAGGACGTCACCAGGGCACCCGCCGAGCTGCCGGTCGACTGCATCCGCTGGCGCGTCGTCTACCCGCTGCGCGAGGAGGACGGCACCCTCCGCGTCGACATGGGCCCCGAGAGCCACACCCCGCAGTTCGAGGCCTGCTGACCCGAACGCAGGCGTGGCCCGCCTCCACGGGGGAGACGGGCCACGCCGGTCGAGCGGGAGCACCGCGCCCGCCGGTCCACCGCGAGCCCGCGGTGGACCGGCGGGGTCGCTAGGCGGTCGTGAACGCGAGCGCCACGTTGTGCCCGCCGAAGCCGAACGAGTCGTTGATCGCCGCATCCAGCTTGATCTTGCGGGGCTCGCCCGCGACGACGTCGAGTTCGACGGCCGGGTCGAGGTTGTCCAGGTTGAGCGTCTGCGGCACGATCCCGTCCCGCAGCGACAGCACCGTGATGATGGCCTCCACCGCGCCCGCCGCACCCAGCATGTGGCCGAGCGCGCCCTTCGGCGCGGTCAGCACCGGGTGGTCGCCGATCGCCTTGCGCACGGCGACGGTCTCCGCCACGTCGCCCACCGGGGTGGACGTCGCGTGGCAGTTCACGTGGCCGATGTCGCCGCCGGTCAGCCCGGCGGTGCGCATGGCTGCCGCCATGGCCCGGGACTGGCCGACGCCCTCGGGGTCCGGAGCGGTGATGTGGTAGCCGTCGGAGCTGGTGCCGATGCCCGCGAGACGGCCGTAGACCTTGGCGCCGCGAGCGGCCGCGAAGTCCGCGCGCTCCAGCACCATGATCCCGGAACCCTCGCCGAGCACGAAGCCGTCGCGGCCCGTGTCGAACGGCCGGGAGGCCCCCGCCGGGTCGTCGTTGCGGGTGCTCATGGTGCGGGCCTGCGAGAACCCGGCCACCGGGATGGCGCAGATGCACGCTTCCGCGCCTCCGGCCACCACGACGTCGGCTTCGCCGCTGCGGATCATCCGCCACGCCCACGCGAGCGCCTCGGCGCCCGACGCGCAGGCCGAGACCGGCGCGTGCACCCCGGCCTGCGCCTTGAACTCCAGGCCCACGTGCGCGGCCGGGCCGTTCGGCATCAGCATCGGGATGGTGAGGGGCGAGACCTTGCGCAGGCCGTGCTCCTCCAGCAGGTCGTCCTGGTTCAGCAGGGTCATCGCGCCACCGATGCCGGTGCCGACGATCACCGCCAGCCGTTCCCGGTCCACGGTGCCGTCGCCGTGCCCGGCGTCCGCCCACGCCTGGCGAGCGGCGATCATGGCCACCTGCTCGCTGCGGTCGAGCCGTCGGGCTTCGACCCTGGGGAGCACCTCGGTCGGTTCGACCGCGAGCTTCGCGGCGATCCTCACCGGCAGGTCGAAGCGCTCGACCCAGTCCATGTCGATCGTGGACACGCCGCTGCGACCGGCGAGCAGCGCGTCCCACGTGGAGGCGACATCGCCACCGAGCGGGGTGGTGGCACCCAGCCCGGTGACGACGACGTCGTGGTTAGTGGTCATGCCTTGCCGGCGATGTAGGACACCGCATCGCCCACGGTCTTGAGGTTGGCCAGCTCGTCGTCCGGGATCTTCACGCCGAACTTGTCCTCGGCCTGCACGGCGATCTCCACCATGGACAGCGAGTCGATGTCCAGGTCGTCCACAAAGGACTTCTCGGCCGTCACGTCGTCCGCGGCCACACCGGCGACCTCTTCGACGATCTCGGCAAGCCCCTTCTGGATGTCCTCGTTGCTCACTGAAAATCCCTTCCTTCGTGCATCGGACGGCTGGAACGGCTGTCCCGTCCCGCCGGAACACTGTTGGGGCCCGACATCACGGGCACCGGACGACCTGCCCCGCGTAGGACAGGCCCGCACCGAAGCCCACGAGCAGCACCACGTCACCGCTGGAGATCTCGCCCGCCGCCCGCAGGTGGTCGAGCGCCATCGGCACCGAGGCCGACGAGGTGTTGCCCGACTCCACGATGTCACGTGCGACGACCATGTCCTCACGCGCACCCTTGGCGCGCAGGCGCTTCGCGATCAGCTCGATGATCCGGAGGTTGGCCTGGTGCGGCACGAACACGTCCACGTCGGACAGCTCCAGGCCCGCCAGCTCGACCGCGCGGATCGCCACGGGGGCGATCTGGGTGGTCGCCCAGCGGAAGACCGCCTGGCCCTCCTGGTGGATCGAGGAGTTGCGGTCGGCGATGGCGATGGCGTCCGCCATGTCGCCCGCGCTCCCCCACACGACCGGCCCGATGGCCGGTTCGTCGCCCGCGCCGACGACGACGGCGCCCGCCGCGTCGGCGAAGATGATCGCGGTGGACCGGTCGGTCGGGTCCACCCAGTCGGTGAGCTTCTCGGCCCCGATGACCAGCACGTTCTTCGCGCTGCCCGATCGGACCATGTCGGAGGCGGTGGCCAGGGCGTAGCAGAACCCGGCGCACGCGGCGTTCACGTCGAACGCGCCGACGGCCTTCGCGCCGAGGCGCTCGGCGACCTGGGCCGCCGCGTTCGGTATCGGCGACGGCATGGTGCAGGTCGCGACGATGACCGCGCCGACGTCGGCGGGCTGGAGGCCGGAGTCGGCGATGGCCTTCGCGCCCGCCTCCACGGCCATGTCGACGAGCAGCTCGTCCTTGCCCGCGAAGCGCCGGTTGACGATGCCGACCCGCTCGCGCACCCACTCGTCGTTGGTGTCCATGACCTTCGCGAGGTCGTGGTTGCTCACGATCGTCTCGGGCTGGTAGCTGCCCATCCCGAGGATGCGCGTGCCCGTCAGGGCCGCGGGCAGGGTGAAGGCGGTCATCGGGACGCCTCCGCGGTGGCCAGGAGCTCGGCGACCTTGTCGAGGTGCTCCGGAGTCTTCAACGCCAAGGTGGGGGTGCCCTTCAACTCGCGCTTGGCCAAGCCCGTCAGCGCGCCCGCGGGCGGCAGCTCGACGACCGCGTGCACGGCGTGCTCGGCCAGGGTGGCCTGGCAGGTGTCCCACCGCACGGGGCGGGTCACCTGGGCGATCAGCCGGTGCAGCACGTCCGCGCCGTCGGTGACGAGGGCACCGTCGGCGTTGGACAGCAGGGGCAGGACCGGGTCGTGCGCGGTGGTGCCCGCGGCGCGGGTCCGCAGCGCGTCCTCGGCCGTGGCCATGAACGAGGTGTGGAACGCGCCCGCGACCTGGAGCTTGCGGATCTTCGCGGTGCCGGGGGGCGACCCGACCAGCTGGTCGAGGGCCTCCAGCGGGCCCGCGGCGACGATCTGGCCCGCGCCGTTGCGGTTGGCGGGCGTGAGGCCCAGCTCGGCCAGCCTCGCCAGCACCTCGGCCTCGTCGCCGCCGAGGACGGCGGCCATCCCGGTCGGGTGCAGCGCGCACGCGGCGGCCATCTCCGACCCGCGCACCGCGGCCAGCGCCACGGCGTCGTCGGGGCTGAGCACGCCTGCCATCGCGGCGGCGGCCAGCTCGCCGACGGAGTGGCCCGCGATGATCGTGTCGGCCGGCAGTTCGACGCGCTTGCGCAGCTCCTCGAACGCGAGCAGCGCCAGCGCCACGACGAGCGGCTGGGTGATCGAGGTGTCCTTGATCTCCTCGGCCTCCGCGGTGGTGCCGAGGCGGACCAGGTCCAGGCCGGTGGCCTTGGACCAGGACGCGACCCGCTGCTCTGCGCCGTCGAGTTCGAGCCAGGGGCCGAACATGCCGGGGGTCTGCGAGCCCTGTCCGGGTGCGAGGAGTGCGATCACAGTGCAACTGAACACGGTCGGAGCCGTTCCCACTCATGCCGTCGTACACGAAGTACACGGGTCGGATTTGTAGGGTTCCTACAAAGGTTGCCGCGAAGTGTCCGGAGAACGTCGTGGCGTGTTGTGCACAGCGACCTGTGTCACCCACCAAAGGGTGCGGTGTCCGTCACACCGGGAGGGCGCAAAGCGACATTCCGGTCCCGATCACCACAAACCGCGGGCCTTCGCGAGCCGCCCGACGGACAGCGCGATGCGCAGCACGAGGGCGTCGCGGGCGTCGTGGGCGTTGCGCCCCGTCAGCTCGGTCACCCGCCGCAAGCGGTACCGGACGGTGTTGGGGTGCACGAACAGCTTGCGCGCGCACGTCTCCAGCACCCCGCCCACCTCCAGGAAGGTGTCCACGGTCTCCAGCAGCGCCCCGCTGGCCTCCTCCAGGGGCCGGGCGATGCGGTCCACGAGCTGCCACTCGGCCTCCGGGTCGCCCGCGAGCGCCCGTTCCGGGAGCAGGTCGAGCGACCGCACCGGCCGCGGCGCCGTCGGCCACCCGACGACCGCCCGCAGCCCGGACAGCGCGTCGCTGGCGCTGCGGTGCGCCTCGGCCAGGCTCGCCACGGTCGGGCCCGCCACCACGGCGCCGTCGCCGAACGCCTCGGCGATCTTGCCCAGCACGTCGCCCTCGTCGGTCTCGCCGCCCAGCACGACGACCAGCCGGGAGCCCTGCACGCTCAGCAGCACCGGCCGCCCGCTGCGGGCCGCGCGGCTGCGCACCTCGTAGACGACCGCGGGCGGGTCGTCGGACGGCGGGTTGCCCACCAGCACGGTCGCCTCGGCCGCCGGGTCCCAGCCCAGCGCGGAGGACCGCGACAGCAGCGACTCCTCGGCGTCGCCGCGCACGATCCCGTCGACCACGAGCGCCTCCAGCCGCGCGTCCCACGCGCCCCTGGCCTCCGCCGCCGTGGCGTAGGACGTGGCCGCGGAGAACGCGATCTCCCGCCCGTACCGCAGGACCCCCTCGGTCAGCCGGGCCCGCTCCTCGTCGTTCGCCGCCAGCCTCGGCAGCTGCTGCTCGAACAGCTCCAGCGCGATCCGGACCAGCTCGACGGTCTGGCGCAGGCTCACCCACCGGGAGATGTCCTTCGGGGCCGACCGGAACGCCTCGGCGGTCAGCCTGATCGCCTGGCGGGGGTCGTCCAGCCACGACACGAAGCCCGCCACGCCGTTCTGGATCAGCAGCAGCACGCTGGCGCGCTGGTCGGCGGGCATCCGGCGGAACCAGGGGAGCCTGCGCTCCATCTCCGACACGCTGGACGCGGCCAGGTCGCCCGAGGCCCGTTCCAGGTCCCGCAGCGTCGAACGCGACAGCTCGGGCCATGCCTCCTGCCCGTCCGCGGCGGCTGAGCCGGTCATGCCCCAACGATCGCACGTCCGGGTGACAGTTCGCGCCCGAGGGTCCACCCGGTCCTACGTTCGGTGCGGTGGCGCTCAACGACGGGAGGCCCGGTCGTGCGGAGTTTCGTCCCAGTCGGTCTGGCGGTGCTCACCGTGCTCGCCACGGCGGCCCCGCCCTCCGCCGCGGGGTCCGGCCCACCGGACCCGCTCGCGGAGTTCCTCGACCAGAAACCGGCCTGGGGGCCGTGCCTCGACGTCCTGGAGTGCGCGACCGTCGTCGTGCCGCTGGACTACCGCGACGTCGGCGCGGGCCGCCTGTCCCTGTCGATCAGCCGCAAGAAGGCGACCGGGGCCCGGCGCGGCGTGCTCGTCCTGAACCCCGGCGGTCCCGGCGGGTCCGGTGTCCGGATGCCCGCGTTCCTCGCGACCACGGCGCTGGCGGGGTCCTACGACCTGATCGGCTTCGACCCGAGGGGAGTCGGGGGCTCGACCCCGCTCACCTGCGCGGTGGTGCCCGAGATCGCCACGCCCGACTCGCGCCCGCCGGACTCGGAGTTCCCGAAGTGGGCCGCCGAGGCGCGGGCCGCGGAGGACTCCTGCGAGCGGTCCGCAGGCGGCGTGCGCCGGTACGTCAACACGGCGAACTCCGCGCGGGACGTGGACGTCATCCGCGCCGTCCTGGGCGAGCAGCGGATCAACTACCTCGGCTACTCCTACGGCACGTACCTCGGCGCCGTCTACGGCTCGCTGTTCCCCCGGCACCTGGACCGCACCGTCCTCGACTCCTCGGTGCACCCGGAGCGGCTGTGGCACGGGCAGCTCAAGGGCCAGGCGATCGCCACCCGGCGCAACGTCGACCTCTGGGCCGAGTGGGCCGCGGGGGAGAACAGGGTGCCCCGGCTCGGCGCGAACGCCGCCGAGGTGCTGGCGACCGTCGAGAAGGTCTCCGCGCGCCTCGCGGTCGAACCGGTCGGCGGCCACGACCGGACCGAGTTCGACGCGGCCGTCGGCGTCGGCGCCCGGTTCCGCCCGCTGTGGGCCGACCTCGCGGACGTGGTGGACGAGCTGGCCGCGGGGGCCGACCCGTGGGCGGCGGCCGAGCGCGGGGCCCGGATGGCGGCCTCGGCGCGCGAGGAGCTCCGCTCCGGCGTCTACGACACGGTCACCTGCGAGGCCGACTGGCCGCGCGACCTGGAGTCCTACTACGAGGAGATGCGGGCGTTCCGCGACCGCTACCCGTACGGCCTCGGCGTCGTGCGCGCCGCGCCGACCGCGTGCACCTTCCGGACCTTCACCCCGTCCGAGCCGATGGTCCCGCTCGCGCGCGACGGCTACCCCGTCGGCGTGGTCGTGCAGGCCGAGGGCGACACGCGCACCCTGTACGAGGGCGGGCCAGCGATGGCCGCGGCGCTGGGCGACAACCTGCTCACCGTCCTGGACGAGGGCAAGCACGGGATCTACGGCAGCGGCAACGCCTGCGTGGACGCGGCCGTCGACCGGTACCTGATCGACGGCGTCCTGCCGGGCAACAGCTCCACCTGCCCCGGCGACCCCCGGCCCGACCCCGCGCACACCGTCACTCGATCGGTTGAATCCTTTTTGGATGAGGTGGATCACCGGTTCGGTCGCTGAACGGAGAACCGCCCGGCGCCGCCGGCGCCGGGCGGTTCCCTCTCCCCGGTCCCCACCGGTCCGTCCACTGTGAACCGAAAATGTGAAGAACGCCAGTTGGTCACCCTTTCGTGCCAGCGCGCCGAATTGCCCACCGGTCCGCGTTCGGGAAACCATCTCCCCCGTCACTGAACAGGCAACGAAGAGGTAAGGAGGGCGTCGTGGGCTCCCAGATCACCGAAGGTCTTGGACAGGCCTGGGCCATGATCGCCACTTTCGTGCCGAAGCTCCTGGGCTTCGCGCTCGTCATGCTGGTTGGTTGGTTCATCGCGAAGGCGTTGTCGAAGGCCGTCGGCTTCCTGTTGAAGCGGGTCGGTTTCGACCGCCTGGTCGACAGGTCCGGCCTCGGCTCGATGATGGCGCAGTCCCCCGTGGACGCGTCCGGCCTGATCGTCAAGCTCGTCTACTACTTCGTGCTGCTGATCGCGCTCCAGCTCGCGTTCGGCGTCTTCGGCACCGACAACGCCGTGAGCGCGCTGCTCAACGACGTCATCGCCTACCTGCCGCGGATCGTGGTGGCGCTGGTGCTCGTCCTGGTGGCCTCGGCCATCGCCAAGGCCGTGCAGGGCCTCGTGACCGGCGCGCTCGGCGGCCGGTCGTACACGAGGGTGCTCGGCACGATCACCTACGGCTTCATCATGGCGCTCGGCGTCATCGCCGCGCTGAACCAGCTCGGCATCGCCGTCTCGGTGACCATGCCGGTGCTGATCGCCGTGCTCGCGACGGTCGCGGGCGTCATCGTCATCGGTGTCGGCGGCGGCCTCATCCGCCCCATGCAGCAGCGCTGGGAGGGTTGGCTGACCCGCGTGCAGGACGAGGCCGCCCTGACCGCCCCGGCGCCGCGCCGCTCGCAGGAGCCGGTGGCGGCGGGCACCCGCCGCCACGCCACCGCGCCACCCGCGGGGTCGGACACCCCGACGCCGCCCGCGGGGATGCCGATGCCGTCCGGCGAGTAGTCCGCGCCGTCCTCCACCGACGAGGGCCGTCCCGCCGACGCGGGACGGCCCTCGTGGCGTTCACGGCTCACGTCCGCCGTCGGTCCACTTCGGCCGGACGTGCGAACAGGGCGCCCCCACCGCGAGGTGGGAGCGCCCTGTTCGGGTGGAGCGGGTGGTGCTAGGCGGCGCGCTTGCGGCGCACCACGAACACCGCACCGGCACCGGCGCCGACGAGGCCGAGGCCCGCCAGCAGCGCCCAACCGGGCGAGGCACCGGTGGAGGCCAGCGGCGGCTGGGCCTCGCCGCCACCGCCCGCGACCGGGGTCGTGGTGGTGGTGACGGGCACGGTCTCGGACGAGGAGGACGCGGGCGTCGTGGTGGTGGTCACCTCGGCGGGAGGCGTGCTCTCACTCGTCGAGCTGGGAGGAGTGGTCTCCACCGGCGACGTCGTGGTGGTCGTGGTGGGGGTCGTGCTGCTGGACGACGTGGGCTTCACGCACGCGTCGACCTTGTGCGTCTTGGAGTAGTTGTGCTGGTTGCCGTCCGAGGCCTTCACGGTGATGGTGAAGGTGTGGGCGACGTCGCCCGGAGTGGTCCAGGACTTCTCGTAGCTGTCGCCGAACGACGTGTTGACCAGTTCGGTCTCGCCGTCCTTGACCACGATGGTGTTGCCCTGCCGGGCGTAGGCCTTGAGTTTCACGCTCACCACGGCCTTGTCCGCGACGCACTCGGCCTTGGAGGTCGGCGTGTGCGCGGAAGCCGGGATCGCCAGTGCCAACAGGGCCAGACCGGAGGTGGCGGCCACCGTGATCGCACCGAGAACTCTGCCTGCCATGTGGTCTCCCGCTCTGAATACATGCAAGATCACAAGAAGTGAAATGCGATGAGACTCACCCTTGTGGGTGATACAGCACGCGACCGTAGCAACCCCTACAAGTCCTCAGGTCGCTGTTTGGCAACGCTCTGATCACGGGTGGATCAGCGAGCGATATTTAAACACCCGTTAAGGTAAAAGCGAGGTCGCGTCACGTCGACTCGTTGTGAGTGGAGCGCCACGCGCAGGTCAACAGGTGTCCCTAGTGGACGACGTCGCCCCAGCTGACGTAGGAGAAGCCGGTCGTGGCCTGGTCGCCGACCGCCGGGCGGCGCTCGCCGTCGTGCACGACCAGCAGCCCCTCGCGGTACCCGCGGCCCAGGTCGGCCGTGACGACCTGGGCGCCGTCGGAGTGCTCCACCGAGTCCAGACCGCGGCCCGCGCCCACCACGAAGTCGCCCAGCACCCTGTTGCGCCCCGTCCGCTCGTACCGCACGAACCGCGAGTCGCCCTGGCTGGACGCGATCAGCTCACCGCCGCCTCCCCGCCCCTCGGCGATCGTCAGGCCCTCGGCGTCCGCGCTGAGCCACTCGCCCCCGAAACCGGGGTCCGGACCGTCCGGCACGCACTCCTCGGTGGCCTCGTCGTACCGCTGGGGCGCCCCGAAGGAGCGAACGACGTCCACCAGTTCGGGGGAACCGAAACCGCTCACCCGCACGGGGATCCGCCAGATCCCCACGTCCTCCTGCGCCACGTAGGCGACGCCGTGCGCGGAGTCCACGACCATCCCCTCGGCCTGCGGCCGGTCGCCGGGGTCGCCGCACGGGGTCCACGTCGTGCCGTCCGGCAGGGGGAAGCTCGACGGCAGGTCCACGGTGGACACGACCTCCGTGCCGACCGTGCCCGCCCGCCCCGGCACGACGTGCAGCAGCGCGATCCGGGTCTCGCTGCGCCGGTTGGTCAGCACCAGCGGGGTGCCGGTGCGCCGGTCGACCCCCGCCGCCAGCCCGTAGGCGTTGCGCTGGTCGTCGACGGCCGCCTCCGAGGCGGAGAACACCGGCTTCGCGGCGGGGTCGGTCACGTCGGAGAGCACCGTCGAGCCCACCGCCGACCCGCGACCGTCGACCTCGTAGACCCGGATCCGGTCGCGCCCCCGGTCGCTCACGAACGCGAGGTCGCGCTTCCGGCCGCCGACCGCGACACCGGACAGCACGTCGACGTTGTTGAACCGGCCCGGCTTGGCCCCCGGCGTCGGCGCGGGCGGCGCCGGGTAGGTGCCCAGCGTGCGCCCGCGGAGGTCGAACGCCGCCAGCCCGCCCTCCTTCAGGGTGCCGAGCACGACCGTGCGCTCCGGCCTGCTCGGGTGCACCCAGACGGCGGGGTCGTCGGCGTCGGAGTTGGCCGGGTCGGCGGAGGGGTCGTCCACGAACGCGCGGGTCTGCGCGGTCGGCACGACCACCGCGGGCGTGGCGGGAACGGGCGCCAGCAGCAGCACCAGGGGGAGCACCAGCGAGGTGGGGACCATGCTGGGGACGCTAGTGAGCCGGGGTGAACGCGCGGTGTACGGCGAACGAGTGCCACGCGTCACAAACGAGGACGGAACACCGGATCCGCGCGACGATGTTCGAGCAATCAGGAGACGTGCGTTCCGGGGTCGGTGGAAGTCCGAACCGGTGGTGACAGCCCACGACCCGCGAGCCCCGTGGCCCGCGGTTGACCCGGTGGAACTCCGGGGCCGACGGTGAGAGTCCGGATGAGAGGCGCGCACGCCACCGGTGTCCGGCGCGCCCGTGCACCGGTGCCGCGCCACGCCCCGGACCGCCCTGGGGATGGAGGACGCGGTGCACGTGTTGCTGGAGCAGGGTTTCACCGTTCTGGGGCAGAGGATCGCCTACGCCGAGTTCTTCGGCCAGGTGTTCGCGCTGGCCGTGGTCTTCCTGGCGCAGCGCCGGTCCCTCTGGACGTGGCCGGTCCAACTGGCCTCCGTCGCACTGCTGTTCACCGTCTACCTGTCCGCCCAGCTCGGCGGGCTGGCGATCCGGCAGGTCGTCGTCGGCCTCATCGCCCTCTACGGCTGGTACGCGTGGCTGCGCAGGCGCGACCCGGTGTTCGGCGTCGTCGTGCGCAAGGGGTCCACCGGCGAGCGGATCGCCGTCGTGGCCGCGTTCGTGCTCGGCACGGTCGCCTTCGCGCTGCTGCTCGACGCCCTGGACGCCTCGTGGGCGCCCTGGCCGGACGCCGCCATCTTCGTCGGCACCGTCCTGGCGTTCGCGCTCCAGGGCTTCGGCCTGGTCGAGTTCTGGATCGTCTGGCTCGCGGTCGACGCCATCGGCGTGCCGCTCCAGATCCGGTCCGGCCTGTACTTCAGCGCCCTGATCTACACCGTGTTCGCCGTCCTGGTGGTCCGCGGCTGGCTCGACTGGAACCGGGCGGCCAAGCAGCGCGCCACCGCCGTCCGGGCCACCGCCTGAGACGCCTCGGGGGGAGTCCCGCGAACGGGACTCCCCCCGAGGTACCCGACTACGCGAGACCGGCGTCGCCCGTCGACGGCCCGGCCGCCATGACGTCGTCGATCCGGTACTGCCGCGCGGCCTTCACGACCAGGGCCGGGTCGATCTCGCCGCGCTTGGCCAGCGCGGCCAGCGTCGCGACGATGATCGACTCCTTGTCGACCAGGAAGTGCCTGCGCGCGGCAGGGCGGGTGTCGGAGAAGCCGAACCCGTCGGTGCCGAGCGTGTGCATGTCCGTCGGCACGTACGGGCGGATGAGGTCCGGAACGGCCTTCATCCAGTCCGACACGGCGATGACGGGACCCGTGGACTCGGAGAGCACCTTCGTCACGTACGGGACGCGGGGCTCGTTCTCCGGGTGCAGCAGGTTCTCCCGCTCGATCTCCACCGCTTCGCGGCGCAGCTCCGAGTACGAGGTCGCGGACCACACGTCGGCCCGCACACCCCACTCCTCGGCCAGGACGCGCTGGGCGTCGATCGCCCACGGCATCGCCACACCGGACGCCAGGAGCTGCGCGCGGGGGCCCTCGCCGTCCGCGGCCGCCTGGTACCGGTACAGGCCGCGCAGCAGGCCCTCGACGTCGAGGCCCTCCGGCTCCGCGGGCTGCTGGTACGGCTCGTTGTAGACGGTCATGTAGTAGAAGACGTTCTCGGCGTCCTCGCCGTACATCCGCCGCAGGCCGTCCCGCACGATGTGGCCCACCTCGAACGACCACGCGGGGTCGTACGCGACCACGGCGGGGTTCGTGTGCGCCAGCAGCAGCGAGTGGCCGTCGGCGTGCTGGAGGCCCTCGCCGGTCAGCGTCGTGCGGCCCGCGGTGGCGCCGAGCACGAAGCCCCTCGCCATCTGGTCCGCCGCGGCCCACAGGCCGTCACCGGTGCGCTGGAACCCGAACATCGAGTAGAAGATGTAGATCGGGATCATCGGCTCGCCCTGCGTGGCGTAGGACGTGCCCACGGCCGTGAAGGACGCCGTCGACCCGGCCTCGTTGATGCCCTCGTGCAGGATCTGGCCCTGTTCGGACTCCTTGTACGCGAGCATCAGCTCGGCGTCCACGGAGGTGTACATCTGCCCGTTGGGGTTGTAGATCTTCTGCGACGGGAACATCGAGTCCATGCCGAAGGTCCGCGCCTCGTCCGGGATGATCGGGACGAGCCGCTTGCCGATCTCCGGGTCCTTCGCGAGGTCGCGCACGAGCCGCACGAACGCCATCGTCGTGGCGACCTGCTGCTTGCCCGAGCCCCGCTTGAGGACCTCGTAGACCTTGTCGTCGGGCAGCGTCAGCGCCTTCGCCGGGTTCCGCCGCTCCGGGACGAACCCGCCGAGCTGCTTGCGCCGCTCCAGCAGGTACTGGATCTCCGGGGAGTCCGGGCCGGGGTGGTAGTACGGCGGCAGGTAGGGGTCCTTCTCCAGCTGCTCGTCCGTGATCGGGATGCGCAGGCTGTCGCGGAACATCTTCAGGTCCGCGAGGGTCATCTTCTTCATCTGGTGCGTGGCGTTGCGCGCCGCGAAGTGCGGGCCCAGGCCGTAGCCCTTGATGGTCTTGGCGAGGATGACCGTCGGCTGGCCGTGGTGCTCCGTGGCCGCCTTGTACGCCGCGTACACCTTGCGGTAGTCGTGGCCCCCGCGCTTGAGGTTCCACACCTCGTCGTCGGTCAGGGGCGCGACGAGCTCCTTGGTCCGCGGGTCGCGGCCGAAGAAGTGCTCCTTCACGTACGCGCCGTCGTTGGCCTTGTACGTCTGGTAGTCGCCGTCGGGCGTGGTGTTCATCAGGTTCACCAGCGCGCCGTCGCGGTCGGCGTGCAGCAGCGAGTCCCACTCGCGGCCCCAGACGACCTTGATGACGTTCCAGCCCGCGCCGCGGAAGAACGACTCCAGCTCCTGGATGATCTTGCCGTTGCCGCGCACCGGCCCGTCGAGGCGCTGGAGGTTGCAGTTGACCACGAACGTCAGGTTGTCGAGCTGCTCGTTCGCCGCAAGCTGGAGCAGGCCGCGCGACTCGGGCTCGTCCATCTCGCCGTCGCCGAGGAACGCCCACACGTGCTGGTCGGACGTGTCCTTGAACCCGCGGTCCTGGAGGTAGCGGTTGAACCGCGCCTGGTAGATCGCGTTCATCGGGCCGAGGCCCATGGACACGGTGGGGAACTCCCAGAAGCCGGGCATCAGCCGCGGGTGCGGGTACGACGGCAGGCCCTTGCCGAGGCCGCCGTGCGAGTACTCCTGGCGGAACCCGTCGAGCTGGTCCTCCGTCAGCCTGCCTTCGAGGAAGGCGCGGGCGTAGACGCCGGGCGACGCGTGGCCCTGGATGAACACCTGGTCGCCGCCGCCGGGGTGGTCCTTGCCCCGGAAGAAGTGGTTGAAACCGACCTCGTAGAGGCTCGCGGAGGACGCGTAGGTCGAGATGTGACCACCGACACCCACACCCGGTCGCTGCGCGCGGTGCACCGTCATCGCCGCGTTCCAGCGGATCCAGGCCCGGTACCGGCGCTCCACCTCCTCGTCACCGGGGAACCACGGCTCCCGCTCGGTGGGGATGGTGTTCACGTAGTCCGTGCTGGTCAGGGACGGGATGCCGACGCCGCCCTCGCGCGCCTTCTCCAGGAGCCGGAGCATCAGGTAACGGGCACGCTGCTGGCCGCCACCCTTGAGCGCGGCGTCGAACGACTCCAGCCACTCCGCAGTTTCGTCCGGATCGATGTCCGGCAGGTGTGCGGCGAGACCGTCACGGATGACACGCACCCGTTCGGGGGCGGTGCCGTTGTTCTGCGGGGCCAAGGGTTCTCCTCGCCAGGGTTGCAGCCGACTTCTGCCGGCGTTCACTGCGGGTTCAGGCGGTTTACCTGTCCATGATTCCTCATCGGCGCCCGTGGGACACCCCAGACGACCCCCTACCGGCCAGTAGTTCTGGATCGTGTCCCTCGCGCGCGCGGTATGAGGTGTGTTCAGTGTGCGTCATCCGGTCGGGTGACGGTTCAGGGGGGTCGGATTGCGGCGTGTCATGAGGTCAACGGTTGCGCGGAGGCCATCTGTCAGTGTTCGCTAGCCGCGACAGGTGTTGATACATCGCGCGGCAGTCGAGTCGACTGCCGCTCTTGCGTAGTTGGAGGAGTGGAAGCCGTGGTCGCCGCGGGAGACGCCGACAAGGGCGGTGTCGCCGACAAGCTCGGGATTGCACCGGGCCAGGCAGTTCAGGAGATCGGCTGGGACGAGGACGTTGACGACGACGTTCGTGCCGCCATCGAGGAGAGGATCGGTAGCGATCTCCTCGACGAGGACGCGGACGATGTTGTGGACGTTGTCCTGTTGTGGTGGCGGGACGGTGACGGAGATCTGGTCGACGACCTGATCAACGCGACCGGTCCGCTGGCCGAGAACGGCGTGGTGTGGGTGCTGACGCCCAAGACCGGACGCCCTGGACACGTCGAGCCGAGTGAGATCGCCGAGGCGGTGCCGACCGCAGGGCTGTCCCAGACGTCCAACATCACCGTCGCCGAGGACTGGTCGGGCACGAGGCTCGTGCGCCCCAGCTCGGCGAAGGTCAAGCGCTGACCGAAGGCTGAGCACGGGCACCCCGAGACGTACGGGGGCCTGTGCTCACGCCTTCCAGGGAGATCGTGCGAGCCCCCGACTTCACCCTCAAGGACGCCAACAACCAGGTCGTGTCGTTGTCGTCCTACCGCGGTGCCTCAGCGGTGCTGCTGGTGTTCTACCCCTTCGCGTTCAGCCGCACCTGCCAGGGTGAGCTGGACGCGCTGCGGGACGGGCTGGAGGTGTACTCGGCGGCGGGCGTGGCGGTGCTGGGGATCTCGGTCGACACGCCGTACAGCCTCAAGGCGTGGTCCCTCGACCGGGGCTACCGGTTCCCGCTGCTGTCCGACTTCTGGCCGCACGGGGCCGTCGCGCGGGCCTACGGCACGTTCAACGAGGCCAAGGGCATGGCCAACCGCGGCACGTTCCTCGTGGACGTCGCCGGGGTGGTCCGGTACGCCGAGGTGAACGAACCCGGCGAACCCCGCGACCAGACGGCATGGCAGCATGCGGTTGCCGCGTTGGCGGCCGACCAGGGCGTGTAGCTCAGCGGAAGAGCACTCGGTTTACACCCGAGCGGTCGCAGGTTCGAACCCTGCCGCGCCCACGGTTCTCGGGGTGAGCCCTGTTCGCGGAATGCGCGAACGGACTCGCCCCGTCGTGTTCTCCGGGGGTGCGACCCCCAGACCCCGCCCGGCGGGCTCCGCCCCCGGACCCCCGGTGGCGGTCGCCTCGGGGTGAGGACGCTCGTCCACCGCAGTGCGCTCGGGGCTTTCCCGGATGCCGCTACGTCCTCGGTGCTCCGAACGGCGAAAGTCGGGCTGTTCGCGGGCGGGCCATCGATCCGCAGTGGAGGGGTCGACCCCTGGGGCTCGTGGATCGTGTCCGGCGCCGTGCTCCCGAGGCTGGCCCCCTCCGTCCAGGCCGGCTCGACCACTCGGCATCGACCCTCTCGAACGGGAGACGTCGGACGTCTCGGCCAACTGGAACGCGATTGATCAACATGAGGCCGTTCGGGCTCTGTACGGGAGTCCAATTCGGACGTAACTTCTCCCCATGGCGCCGAGGACGGTCACGATGGTGATTGGTCTCGCATTCCTGCTCGCCGGCCTGCTGATCATGTTCGTGCCGATGTCGTCGGACACCCCCGGCGGTTCACCCGTGTCGTGCGGCAACGCGCTGGGCATCGGTTTCGACCAGGTTGAGGTCGAGAAGATCGATCCGACGTTCGTCGGGATCTGCGAGCGGCTGCGGAACGAGCGGATGGGCTGGGCCCTGCCGATGGCGATCGGCGGAGGCGTGCTGCTGGCGGCGGGCGGGCTCGTCGGCAGACGGCGCTCCCGACACTAGCTACTCGTTGGTAGCGTCTTGTGCATGACGTGGATGCTGTACGGCGCCAACGGGTACACCGGCGAGCTGATCGCGGATCTGGCCGTGCGACGAGGCCACCGGCCCGTCCTGGCGGGACGGTCCGCGGCGAAGGTCGCCCCCCTCGCCGAGCGGCTCGGGCTGGAGCACCGGGTGTTCGGGCTGGAGGACGCCGAGCAGGCGCTCGCCGACGTCGACCTGGTCGTGCACTGCGCGGGCCCGTTCTCCGCGACGTCCGCGCCGATGGTGGACGCCTGCCTGGCGTCGGGGACGCACTACGTCGACATCACCGGCGAGATCGACGTGTTCGAGGCCGTCGCGACCCGTGACGCCGAGGCGCGCGCCGCCGGGGTTGTGCTGCTGCCCGGCGCGGGCTTCGACGTCGTGCCGACCGACTGCGTGGCGGCGATGCTCAAGGCCGAACTGCCCAGCGCGACGCACCTGGACCTCGCGTTCGCCGCGGGCGGCGGGGCGAGCCCCGGCACGACGAAGACGTCCGTCGAGGGCAGCGCGGCGGGTGGCCGGGCGCGGGTCGACGGCGAGCTGCGCCGGGTCCGGCTCGGCCACCGCAGGCGCAGCGCCGCGTTCCGGTCGGGTGCCCGCGACGTCGGGTCGATCCCGTGGGGCGACGTGAGCACGGCCTACCGGTCGACGGGCATCCCGAACATCACCACGTTCACCGTCCTGCCCGGCCTCACCGGGCACGTCCAGGCGCTGTTCGCGCCGCTGCTGCGCTCGTCGCTGGCGCAGAACGTCGGCAAGGCGCTGGCGCAGCGGGTCAGCGGCCCGGACGAGGCCCTGCGCGGCCGGACCCGCTCCGAGGTGTGGGGAGAGGCGTCGGACGCCGAGGGGCACACCGTGTCCATCGCGCTCACCACGCCCAACGGCTACGACCTCACCGCCGACGCGGTCGTCCGCGTGGTGGACCGGCTGCTCGCCGGTGACGTGCCCGCGGGGTCGCACACGCCGTCCAGCGCGTTCGGTGCGGACTTCGTGCGCACCCTGGACGGCGTGGTGGTCGACGAGCCGGTCCGGGCATAGCCGTGCCCCGGCGCGGACGCCGGGGCACGGGGTGTCGTGTGGCTAGCGGGGGGCCAGCAGCGAGCTGGCCTCCTGGGCCGCCGAACCGGCCTGGAGCAGGTGCCGCAGGTTCTCCGGCAGCTCCTCGCCGCGCTTCTCCACGGCGGTCGCGTACAGCCTGCCCGCGCGGTAGGACGAGCGCACGAGCGGTCCGGCCATCACGCCGGAGAAGCCCATGGCCTTGGCGTCGTCCGAGTGCGCGACGAACTCCTCGGGCTTCACCCAGCGCTCGACCGGGTGGTGCCGCGGCGAGGGCCGCAGGTACTGGGTGATCGTGATGATCTCGCAGCCCGCCTCGTGCAGGTCGCGCAGCGCCTGGGTGACCTCTTCCGGGGTCTCGCCCATGCCCAGGATCAGGTTCGACTTGGTGACCAGGCCGAACTCGCGGGCCTTGGTGATCACGTCGAGGGACCGCTCGTAGCGGAACGCGGGCCGGATGCGCTTGAAGATGCGCGGCACGGTCTCCACGTTGTGCGCGAGCACCTCGGGCCGGGACTCGAAGACCTCGGCCAGCTGCTCGGGCACCGCGTTGAAGTCCGGGATCAGCAGCTCGACGCCGGTGCCGGGGTTCAGCGCGTGGATCTGGTTCACGGTCTCCGCGTACAGCCACGCGCCGCCGTCGGGCAGGTCGTCGCGGGCGACACCCGTCACGGTGGAGTAGCGCAGACCCATCGCCTGGACCGACTCGGCGACCCGCCGGGGCTCGTCGCGGTCGAGGTCAGAGGGCTTGCCGGTGTCGATCTGGCAGAAGTCGCACCGCCGGGTGCACTGCTCGCCACCGATGAGGAAGGTGGCCTCGCGGTCTTCCCAGCACTCGTAGATGTTGGGGCAGCCCGCCTCTTCGCAGACCGTGTGGAGCCCTTCGCGTTTGACGAGGCCCTTGAGCTCCCGGAACTCGGGGCCCATCTTGGCCTTCGTCTTGATCCACGAGGGCTTCTTCTCGATCGGCGTCTGGCTGTTGCGGACCTCGAGCCGCAGCAGCTTCCGACCCTCTGGTACCGGCGTCACAGAGGTCACCCTACGCTCCGCGCGCGCGTGTGCGGGGTCACGCCGGATCGGGATCGACCCCGGTGAGCGTGGCCGTGAGGTCCCACAGCCGGTCGGCCGCGACCTCGTCCTTCGCGGCGCTCGACCGCGCGGCGGGCTTCGGGTGGCCGCGGGTCTCGCCCAGCCGGTCGGGTCCGAAGTAGTCGTTCTGCGCCACGCCGGGCGCCGTCGCAGCGTAGAGCTGCGGCAACACCCCCTTCTCGACGCTCTGCGTGCCCACCGCGTCCCACATCCGCACGATCTTGTCGAGCACGGCGCTGCCCTGGGCCTTGGCGTGGTTCAGGCCGAGGTTCGTGCGGGTCAGGCCGGGGTGGGCTGCGACGGAGGTCACGTCCAGGCCCGCGGCCACCAGGTGCCTGGCCAGGGCGTTCGCGAACAGCAGGTTCGCGAGCTTCGACTGGCCGTAGGCGGGCCACGCCGAGTAGCGGCGGGCCTCGAAGTTCGGGTCGGCGACCTGGAACCCGCCCATCCGGTGCCCGAGGCTCGACAGCGTCACGACCCGCGCGCCCGCTCGGGTGCGCAGCGCGGGCATCAGCAGCCACGTGAGGGCGGCGTGCCCGAGGTGGTTGGTGCCGAACTGGGTCTCGAAGTGGTCGACGGTCCAGCCGCGCGGGGTGGCCATCACGCCCGCGTTGTTCATCAGCACGTCGACCGCGTCACCGGTCCGCTCGCGGACGTCCGCGGCGGCGGTCCGCACGGACGACAGGTCGGCCAGGTCGAGCGCCACGAGTTCGGCCTCACCACCGCTCGCGCGGACCCGCCGGAGCGCCTCGGCGCCCCGTTCGGGGGAACGGCAGGCCATGAGCACCCGAGCGCCCCTGGCGGCCAGCACCTCGGCCGAGCGCAGTCCCAGGCCCGAGTTCGCGCCGGTGACCACGACGGTGCGGCCGGTCTGGTCGGGGATGTCGGCTTCGGTCCACATGGCTCCACCTAACCAAGGTCGTTCAGGTGCGGCTGAGCAGCCTGCTCCCCGACGTTCGCGCGGCGGGCTCCGAGCGGATCAGGTCGAGGAACGCGGCGCCGATCCTCGCGACCTCGGTCGGGGGTTCGGACATCTCGGCGAGACCGGAGGTCAGCGCCAGCAGGCGCTCCTCGCGCTCGACGGCCGCGGGGTCGGTCAGGTGGGAGTCCAGCACGGAGCGCAGCACGGGCTGCTCGGCGCGCAGGGCGCGCCAGGTCCTCAGCACGGCGTCGGCGCGGTCGTCGGCGTCGGCCAGCGCGACGCCCAGGCGGCCGGTGAGCTGCTGGAGCCAGCGGTGGTGCAGCGCGAGCAGCAGCTCGTCGGCGGTCCCGAACACGGTGCGGTCGAACTCCAGCGGGCCCGCCGGGTCGCGCCGCAGCACGGCGTCCAGGGCGTCGCGCCGTCGGTAGAAGTCGTTCCAGCCCATCGTCACGCCTCCTCTCGTGGGGTGGCCGGGGTCATACTCGCAGTTTTTCGCATACCGCCGGTATGACCGCGTGAGGCCAACATACCATCGGTACGTACCGGCGGTATGTCGTACGGTTGTGAGCGTGGTGACAATCGGTTCGAGGCGGGTCGAGTACTCGGAGTCCACGCGGCAGGCGCTCGTGGACAACGCGGTGGAGCTGTTCACCAAGCGCGGCTACGCGGGCACGTCGCTCGACGAGGTCACCAAGCGCGCGAGGGTCACCAAGGGCGCGCTGTACCACCACTTCAGCGGCAAGCAGGCCCTGTTCGAAGCGGCCTTCGACGCCGTGGAGAACAAGTTCATGCGCCGCCTGTCGGAGATCGTCTCCGCCCCCGGCGACCCGTGGGAGACGGCCATCGCGGGCCTGCGCGCCTACGTCCGGGTCTGCCTGGAGCCCTCCTACCAGCGGATCGTCATCCACGAGGCCCCGGTCGTGATGGGCTGGGAGCGCTGGCGCGAGGCCGAGGAGCACTTCAGCTACGGCCTGCTGCGCACCGCCATCGAGCTGCTGGTCGACTCCGGCGAGATCGAGGACGTGCCGGTCGAGACCACCGCGCGCCTGCTGTTCGGCTCGCTGTCGGCGGGCGCCAGCACGATCGCGGCGGCGTCGGACCCGAAGAAGGCCAGCGCCGAGGTCGAGTGGACGATCGTGCGCGTCGTCGAGGGCCTGCGGGTGCGCGACGGGGAGCCCGCGCCGGTCCCGGTCCGCGGTCGCTCGCGGTCCCGGCGGCACTAGTTCGCTCGGCGTACTACTTTGGCGTGGTGGAACTCCGGATCTTCACCGAGCCCCAGCAAGGGGCCACCTACGACGACCTGCTGCGCGTCGCGCGGACCGCCGAGGACGCGGGCTACGACGCGTTCTTCCGCTCCGACCACTACCTCGCGATGGGGGACGGCGACGGGCTGCCCGGCCCCACGGACGCCTGGACCACGCTGGCGGGCCTGGCCCGCGAGACGTCCCGCATCCGGCTCGGCACGCTGATGACGGCCGCCACCTTCCGCCACCCCGGCCCGCTCGCGATCACCGTCGCCCAGGTGGACCAGATGTCCGGCGGCCGGGTCGAGTTCGGCTTCGGCACGGGCTGGTTCGAGGCCGAGCACAGCGCCTACGGCATCCCGTTCCCGCCGGTCGGGGAGCGGTTCGACCGCTACGCCGAGCAGTTGGAGGTCATCACCGGCCTCTGGGCGGCCGAGGGCCCGTACTCCTTCGAGGGCGAGCACCACCGGCTCGTGGACGCGCCCGCGCTGCCCAAGCCCGTCCAGTCGCCCCTGCCGGTGCTCATCGGCGGTGTCGGGGCGAAGCGCACCCCCGCGCTGGCCGCCCGGTTCGCGACCGAGTTCAACCTGCCGTTCCAGGGCCACGACGTGGCCAACCGGCAGTTCACCCGCGTCGTCGAGGCCTGCGTCGAGATCGGCCGCGACCCCGCCGAGGTGATCCGCTCCGCCGCGCTGGTGCTGTGCGTCGGGCGCGACGACGCCGAGGTGGCGAGGCGGGCCGCGGCCATCGGCCGAGAGGTCGACGAGCTGCGCGCCAACGGCATCGCGGGCACGCCGGCGGAAGCCGTCGAACGGCTCTCGGAGTGGCGGGAGAAGACCGGCGTCGACCGCGTCTACCTCCAGGTCCTGGACCTCGCCGACCTCGACCACGTCGAACTCGTCGCCGCCGAGGTCGCCCCGGCGCTGGCTTGAAGGTCGCTTTGAGATTCCTCCAAGGTCCGGTCCCTAGCGTCGAGCACGACGCAGGTCCGGACCTCGGGAGAACACGTGACGAACGCGGCCAAGCTCGGCTCGACCCTGCTGGGGATGACCGTCCTGGCCGCGCTCGCCACACCCGCCTCCGCCGATCCCGCCTACCTGCCGGGCAGCGCTGAGGGGTTCTCGCGCGGGGCGGACGGCGCGGTGCTGCACACGTACCGCACCGGGACGGGGTGGACGCCGTGGGCGCGGGTGGGCGACCAGCGGGTGCTCGGCACGCCCAGCGGCGTCCACCAGCCGGGCACCCGGTCGACGGAGGTCTTCGCCCGCGGCACCGACGGCCGACTGGTGCACGCCGACAACTCCGGCTCGGGCTGGTCGCCGTGGACGGCCATCGGCGACCAGCGCCTCGACGGCGACCCGCTGGCCGTGCACCAGCCGAACACCGGCACGACCGAGGTGTTCGCGCGCGGTGCCGACGGCAGGCTGGTCCACACCGACGACTCGGCGGGGGAGTGGGCGCCGTGGACGGCCATCGGCGACTGGACGGTCACCGGGGCGCTGACGCCGGTGACGGACGCGGGCACGGGCGCCACCGAGGTCCTCGCCCGCACGACCGACGGCCGAGTCGTCCGGGTGGAGAACGCGGCGGGCGGCTGGGCGATCTGGTCGGTGGGCTAGTCGCCCGCGCTCCCGCACCGGCGCAGGCCCCTGGAGACACCCGATGAAGGCGAACGGCGCCTCGATCCACACCGCGCCCAGCGCCCCGGCGAACCGGGTCTCCTGGTACCGCACGGGTTTGACCATGTCCAGCGCGACGAGTCCGCTGTGGATCCGGAACGACGCGCGGAAGTCCACCCTCCCGAGCGGACGCCGTCACCCCCTCGTCCCACAGCGAAAATCCCTATCTCAGCTGACCTGCGACGTCGGACGCGGCGGTGAGCAGCACCAGCACGGGCACGGTGGCGGCGGTCCTCAGCCGGTAGCTGCCGCGCTTGTCCTGCTCCACCACGCCGGAGGACGTGAGCGACTTCAGGTGGTGGTAGAGCTGGCCCGTCGACCCGAGCCCGGCGGCCTCCTGCAACGCCGATCCGGGCTGCGGGCCGTCCACGAGCAGGGAGCGCACGATGCCCACGCGCACGGGGTGGGCCAGGGCGGCGAGCACGTCGATCGGGCCGCGGTCCGGCAGGCCGAGCACGCGCTCGGCCCGCACGTCGATCTGCCACCGCACCTCGCCGCCACCGAGCGTCACGAGGCCGCGGTAGGCGATCGTGCCGCCGCCGTCCTCGCTCCGGGGGATCTCGACGGTCTCCCGGTCGTCGCCCTCCAGCGCGGCGACGCGCTCTTCCAACTCGGCCAGCCTCCGCGCCACGTCCACCGTGGTCATCCTACGACTGAGTCCCGCAGTTCTCGCAGTGCCGCCGGGTCGAGGAGCGAGGTGAGCGTCAGGTCGACCAGGGCACCGGCCTGAGTGGACATCGGCTCGTCGACCTCGTCGGCGAGCAGCACGGCGGTGCCGATCCGCCCGTCCTCCCACCGCACGGTGAACGCCAGCGTCAGCACGCCCGGCAGCGAACCGCCCTTGAACCCGATGGCCCGCACGCCCTCGGGCAGCGAGCCCGCGTAGGCGCGTTCCAGGTGGACCCTGGCGGCGGGGAACCTCCCGCCCGCGATGGAGCGGTGCAGGCGGTGCAGGTGCGCCGCGGAGCCGTGCCACGTCCGCCTCGCCCACGGCCGCTGGGCGTCGTAGGTGGCGGGGGTGTGCGGGAACCGGCCGATGACCTCCAGCTGGAAGTTCGTGTCGGTCAGCAGCCGCGCGGCCAGCTCGTCGCCCACGCGCTTGCGGTGCGCGGGGTTCGCGGGCGCGCGCTCGGGGAGGATGAGCATCAGCACCTCGCCCGAGATGGACCGCGTGTCCGGCGACGGCCACCCGCAGCGCAGCGCCGCCGCGCGCAGGGAGGCGTCACCGACCCGGTTGCGCACGAAGTCCGACGCGGCGTTGTCGCTGTGCAGCAGGGCGACCTTCACGAGGTCGTCCAGCGGGACGAGCCGGTCGGGGTCGTCGGCGGTGAGGCCGTTGGAGAACGGGATCCGCAGGTCGGTCAGCGCGGCCTGGTGCGCGCCACCGTCGAGGCCGAGGTAGTAGGCCTCCCAGTCGCCGACGCGCACCTGCTCGTCCGGCTGGACGCGACCCCGCTCGACGGCGAGCGCGTAGCCCGCCGCGTGCACGGCCTTCACGGCCGATGCCAGGAGGTGCTCCTGGTGGGGCCGATGGCTCAACCGGCCTCCGCGTCCGTCGTCGACGACTACTCCGACGTGGTCGCGATGTCCGGAGATCCAGCCGAGCCACCCTTTCGGCTCTGCCGCCGCCCGCCCTGCACCGATCACCATCGAGGCACCCGCCACCCCCGCGGCGGTGAGCGCCTGTCGTCGGGTCAAGAGCACGACAATTCCCCCTCTGGTAGTCCGTAATTACGGAATACTAGAGGAGCGGGGTCGGCCTTGTCAGCCCGTCCGAACGGCGAAGGTGATCCCGGCGGCGTTCGGCCCACCGCGTTCCACCACCCGGTCGGTCAGCGGGAGGCTGCCGTCCAGGGCGGCCAGCACGGCGTCGCGCGCCATCGGCAGCACCTCGGCCACCGTCACGTCCCGGTCCAGCTCCTGCGACAGGGACGCGACGCCGGCGTCCCTGATGCCGCACGGGATGATGTCGCCGAACGGGGCCAGGTCGGCGTTGCAGTTGATCTCGAAACCGTGCATCGTCACGCCGCGCTGCACGCGGATGCCGATCGCGGCGATCTTGCGCTCCGGACCCCGGTCGTCCGCCGCCAGCCACACGCCGCTGCGCCCGTCGACCCGACCCGTGGGCACCCCGAGCTGGTCGCACACGTGGATCAGCGCCTGCTCCAGCCTGCGCACGTACTGCACGACGTCCATGGGCTCGGTCAGCTCCACGATGGGGTAGCCGACGAGCTGGCCCGGACCGTGCCAGGTGATCTTCCCACCGCGGTCGACGTCGATGACCGGGATGGTGCTCTTCACGGGCCGGTCGGCCTCTTCGGTGCGGCGGCCGCAGGTGTAGACGGGGTGGTGCTCCAGCAGCAGGAGCGTGTCGCCGACCGTGCCGTCGGCACGGGCGTTGGCGAGGTCGCGTTGCAGGTCCCAGGCGGCCACGTAGTCGATGGTGCCCAGCTCACGCACGTCGAAGGGGTGGTTCGAGGTGCGGCAGGAGACGTCAGATCCGGTCACGGTCCGAGGTTACTCCGGGTCTCACCAGTCCCAGGGCGAGTCCGGCGAGCAACCCGACACCGACCACGGCCGACACGGCTCCCGCGGTGTCGGTGAACCAGTGCATCCGCAGCACGACCCGGCTCGCCGCCGTCAGCACCACGGCCGTCACCGCCAGCACGACGACCGTCCGCAGCCACCGGTGGGCCAGCCAGGAGCACGCCACGACCGAGGTGAACGCGAGCGCGGTCACCGCGGTCACGTGCCCGCTCGGGTAGCTCCACTTCGGGAAGTCGATCGGCCGCACCCGCCGGTAGGCGTAGCGCACCAGCACCGTGGCCCAGCACAGCCCGAGCAGCACGGCGATCCGGAACAGCAGCGGGTCCCTCGCCAGCCACGACCGCACGGCCAGCCCCAGCAGCGTGATGGTCGCGAGGCCGGGGCTGAGCACGAAGCTGATCCACTCCGCGACGAACGTCAGCGGACGGGTGTGCAGCGGCGCGTAGCCGTTGAGCCGGGCGTCCAGCGCGGGCACCTCGTCGCGCACGAGCACCCCGAGCGCGGTCGACATCCCCACGAGCAGCAGACCGACGAGGGCGAGGCGGAGCGCGCTCAACCGTTCACCGCTGCCGACACCGCCGCTCCGAGCGCGGGGTGCAGGAAGTGGAAGCCGTTGCGCTCCAGCACCTTCGGCACGGCCCGCTGGCCCGCGAGGATCCCCTCCTCCGCCAGTTCGCCGAGCGCGGCCTTCAGCACGAATCCGGGCACGATCCACGGCGTCGGCCGGTGCAGCACGTGGCCGATGGTGCGGGTGAACTCCGCGTTCGTCACGGGGCTCGGCGCGGTCAGGTTGATCGGGCCCGCCACCGCGGCGTGCTCGACGGCGAAGCGGATCGCGGAGATCGCGTCGTCCAGGGAGATCCACGGCATGTACTGGGTGCCGTCGCCGAGCCTGCCGCCGAGGAAGAACGAGAACAGCGGCTTGATCCGGCCGAACAGGCCGCCGGAGGGGCCGATCACCAGACCGGTGCGGAGCTTCACCACGCGCACTCCGGGCGCCTGGTCGGCGACCGCCGCGGCAGCCTCCCACTCGCGGCACAGGTCCGCCAGGAACCCGGTGCCCGGCCCGCGCGTCTCGTCCACCACGGCGTCGCCGGTGTCGCCGTAGAACCCGATCGCCGAGGCGTTCACCAGCGTCGGCACCCCGTGCTCCACGACGGCGGCGGCCAGCACCTCGGTCGGCACGCTCCGGCTGTCGCGCAGCACCTGCTTGCGGGCGTCGTTCCAGCGCTTGTCCGCCACGCCCGCGCCGCACAGGTTCACCACGGCGTCCACACCGTCGAGCGCGCCGTCGTCGACCCGGCCCGCGGGCGGGTCCCAGCCCCGCTCGTCGGGGGCCTTCGGTGTGCGCCGCACCAGCCGGAGCACCTCGTGCCCCTCGCCGCGCAGCGCCGCCACCAGACTGGTTCCGATCATCCCGGACGAACCGGCGATCACGACGCGCATGGGTTGATCGTCTCCCAAGGGTGGGGTTCGTGCACGGCAGGGGGCGTTTTCCCAGACGGGGACAGGTGGCGACAGCAAGAGCCCCCCGGTGCCGACACCGCACCGGGGGGCTCTCGACGAGCGGTACTACAGGCCGAGGTCGGCCTCGAACGCGCCTTCTTCCAGGCGGTTCTTGATGGTGGTGAGGAAACGACCGGCGTCGGCCCCGTCCACCAGGCGGTGGTCGTAGGTCAGCGCCAGGTACGCCATCGAGCGGATGGCGATGTTGTCGTCGCCGTTCTCGTCGGTGATCACCACGGGGCGCTTCTTGACCACGCCGACGCCCAGGATGCCGACCTGCGGCTGCTGGATGATCGGGGTGTCGAAGAGCGCGCCGTTGCTGCCCAGGTTCGTCAGCGAGAAGGTGCCGCCGGACAGCTCGTCCGGGGTGACCTTGTTCGCACGGGTGCGGGCGGCGAGGTCGGCGATGTTGTGCGCCAGACCGGCCAGGTTGAGGTCACCGGCGTTGTGGATGACCGCGTTGAGCAGGCCGCGCTCGGTGTCCACCGCGATGCCGAGGTGCTCGGCGCCGTAGTAGGTGACCTCCTTGGCCTCCTCGTTGATCGAGGCGTTCAGCTTCGGGTGCTGCTTGAGCGCCTCGACGGTGGCCTTCGCGAAGAACGGCAGGAACGTGAGCTTGACGCCCTCGCGCTGCTCGAACGCCGACTTGGCGCGGGTGCGCAGCCGGGCGATCTTGGTCACGTCGACCTCGAACACCTGGGTGAGCTGCGCCGACATCTGGAGCGACTCGCGGGTGCGCTGCGCGACGATCTGGCGCAGGCGCGGGAGCTTCTGCGTGCTGCCCCGCAGACCGCTCTGGTCGGCCTTGGCCGGAGCCGCGGCGCGGGCGGGAGCGGCGGCGGCCGGAGCCGGAGCGGCGGGCGCGGGAGCCGGGGCCTTCTTGGCCTCGACCGCGGCCAGCACGTCCTGCTTGCGGATGCGGCCACCGACACCGGTGCCCGTCAGCGAGTTCAGGTCGATGCCGTTCTCCGACGCCAGCTTGCGGACCAGCGGCGTCACGTACGGGGTGCCGTTGGACGACTCCTCGGACGAGGACGACGCGGCCGGAGCCGGGGCCGACTGGGCCGGAGCCGGTGCGGCTGCGGGGGCCGGAGCAGCCTTGGGAGCCTCCTGCTCGGGGGCTTCCTGCTGCTTCGGGGCCTCCTGCTTCGGCGCCTCGGGAGCGGGCGTCGGGGCCGGTGCGGAGGACTGCGCCGGGGAACCGGAGCCGACCACGGCCAGCTGGCCGCCGACCTCGACGGTCGAGTCCTCGGCCGCGGTGATCTCCAGCACGGTGCCCGCCACGGGCGACGGGATCTCGGTGTCGACCTTGTCGGTGGACACCTCCAGCAGCGGCTCGTCGACCTCGACCGAGTCGCCGACCTGCTTGAGCCAGCGGGTGACGGTGCCCTCGGTGACGGACTCGCCGAGAGCGGGCATGACGACCGGGGTGCCGCCGCCGGAGCCGCTGGACGGCGCGGGCGCCTCCTGCTGCTCCTGCGCCGGGGCCTCGGCCTCGGGTTCCGGCGCCTGCTCGGGCTCGGGCTCGGACTCGGGCTGGGCTTCCTCGGCGGGCGCGGCGGGAGCGGACTCGCCACCACCGGCACCGTCGCCGATCACCGCCAGTTCGGCGCCGACCTCGACGGTCTCGTCCTCCTGGGCGACGATCTTCTGCAGCACCCCGGCGGCGGGCGACGGGATCTCGGTGTCGACCTTGTCGGTCGAGACCTCCAGCAAGGGCTCGTCGACCTCGACCCGGTCACCCTCCTGCTTCAACCAGCGGGTGACCGTGCCCTCGGTGACGCTCTCGCCGAGTGCGGGCATTTGGACGGAGAAGGCCATCGTTCGCTGACTCCTCGTGCTTGAGTTGCAGGTTCGGCTGACTTGTTTGCGACGGTCAGCCGTGCACGTGCAGCGGCTTGCCGGCCAAGGCGAGGAAGGCCTCGCCGAGGGATTCTGTCTGGGTCGGGTGGGCGTGGATCAGGGGAGCCACGTCCTCCGGGAAAGCCTCCCAGCTGTAGATCAGCTGGGCCTCACCGATCAGCTCGCCGACGCGCTCGCCCACCAGGGTGATGCCGACGACCGGGCCGTCGGGCGCCTTCACGAGCTTGACGCCACCGGCGGTCTTGAGGATCTGGCTCTTGCCGTTGCCCGCCAGGTCGTAGACGAAGGTCTCGACCGTGCCGTACTTCTCCTTGGCCGCGGCCTCGGAGAGGCCGACCGAGGCGACCTCGGGCTTGCAGTACGTGACGCGGGGGATGCCCGCCTCGTCGATGACCTTCGGGTTGTGCCCCGCGATCTCCTCGGCGACGAAGATGCCCTGCTGGAAGCCGCGGTGCGCGAGCTGGAGGCCGGGCACGAAGTCGCCGACGGCGTACACGTTCGGCAGGTTGGTGCGCAGGCGCTCGTCGGTGGTGACGAAGCCGCGGTCGGTGGCGACGCCCGCCTCCTCGTAGCCGTGGCCCGCGCTGTTCGGGCCGCGACCGACGGCCACCAGCAGCAGGTCGGCGTCGATGACGTCGCCGGACTCCAGCGACACCGAGACACCGGAGTCGGTCTGGGTGGCGCCGGTGAACCGGACGCCGGTCTTGAACTTGATCCCGCGCTTGCGGAAGGCGCGTTCGAGCTGCTTGGAGGCGTACTCGTCCTCGGCCGGGACCAGTCGCGGCAGCGCCTCGACGATGGTCACCTCGGAGCCGAACGAGCGCCACACGCTGGCGAACTCCACACCGATGACGCCGCCGCCGAGGACGACGACCCTCTCCGGGATGAAGTCCAGGTTGAGCGCCTGGTCGCTGGTGATGACCCGGCCGCCGATCTCCAGACCGGGCAGGCTCTTGGCGTACGAACCGGTCGCGAGGACCACGTTCTTGCCGGTGTAGCGCTCGCCGTTCACCACGACGGTGTTCGGCCCGACGAACGTGCCCGCGCCCTCGACCAGGGTGACCTTGTTGGCCTTGGCCAGACCCTGCAAGCCCTTGTAGAGCTTGCTGATCACGCCGTCCTTGTACGAGTTGACGCCCGCGATGTCGATGCCCTCGAGCGAGCTCTTGATGCCGAACTGGTCGCCCTCGCGGACGTTGTCGGCGACCTCGGCCGCGTGCAGCAGGGCCTTCGTCGGGATGCAGCCGCGGTGCAGGCAGGTCCCCCCGAGCTTGTCCTTCTCGACCAGGACGACGGACAGACCGAGCTCAGCCGCGCGGAACGCGCAGGCGTAGCCGCCTGAGCCGCCGCCGAGGATGACGAGGTCGGCGGAGGTGTCGGTCACTTCGAACTCCTCGACAGTGGTGGAACACGCCTTGCATCCGCGCGGGTGCGCGCGGGTACTCAAGTCATCTTGTCACTAGCTTGGAGCAAGCGGCGACGGGGCCTCGATCGGGTGTCCCTTCGGGACGATTTTGCCGCCTGCTTCACAGGCCTGCCGGCACCATGGTGCGACAGGTCTCGTAGGAGGTGGCCCCGTGGGGCTCTTAGATCGTTTCCGCAGGAAGCCCAAGCCGGGAGTGCTGCGCACCGCGTCGTCGAACGACACCGGGCACCTGGAGGAGTGGGCGGCGGCGCGCCACGGCGTCGAGGCGTTCGTCGAGCCCAAGACCACCGTGACGGAAACCACCGTGGTGTTGGTCGCACACGACGGCGAGTGGACCCGCAGGCGGATCGACGGCACGGACGGCGCGAAGAAGTTCGCCCGGAAACTGGGTATGCCCATTTACGACGCGGGCATCGTGGGCTACCCGCAGCGCATGCGCGATTACACGGCCAGGCAGAAAAAGCGGCCGTGACACGGCCGCGACTTCGTCGCGGCGGCTCGGCCGCCTGAAGTCGGCACGTCGGAACCGCATTTTTTTCGAGCCGGGCGGGGACTTCGTCACCGCCCGGCTCAAAAAAAAGGGAATCGACCTACCGGCGCGGCCTCGCGTGGCGGGCGGGTGGGGGAAATGTGAAAGGCCCCCGCTGCTCAGCGGGGGCCTTTCACGTTCTGTTACTAGCCGTGTGCGGCGATGTCCGCCAGGACGGCCGCGAGCGTGCGCACGGGGACGCCGGTGCTGCCCTTGGTGGTGTAGCCGGTGGGGCCACCGGAGTGCCAGGACGGGCCCGCGATGTCGAGGTGCGCCCACTGGACGCCCTCGGTGACGAACTCGCGCAGGAAGATGCCCGCGGCGAGCATGCCGCCCCAGCGGTGGCCCATCACGTTGGCCAGGTCGGCGAGGCGGGAGTCGAGGTCGGCCCGCAGCTCCTCGGGGAGCGGCATGGCCCACGCGTTCTCGCCGACCGCGCGGCCGGTGGCGGCGACGCGGTCGCGGAACTCGTCGGAGCCCATGACGCCCGTGGTCTTCTTGCCGAGCGCGACGACGGCCGCGCCGGTCAGCGTGGACGCCTCGATCAGGTAGTCCGGGTTGTCCTCGCAGGCGCGCGCGATGGCGTCGGAGAGGATCAGGCGGCCCTCGGCGTCGGTGTTGAGCACCTCGACGGTCTTGCCGCCGTACATGGTCAGGACGTCGCCGGGCCGGTAGGCCGTGCCGGACGGCATGTTCTCCGCCATCGGCACCCACGCGGTGATCTCCAGCGGGTACTTGAGCTTCGCGGCGAGCACCACCGTCGCGACGATCGCGGCGGCGCCGCCCATGTCGGAGGTCATCTCGTCCATGCCCGCGGCGGGCTTGATGGAGATGCCGCCGGTGTCGAACGTGATGCCCTTGCCGACCAGCGCGACCTTCTTCGTCGCCTTGGGACCGGTGTAGGTCAGGCGCACCAGGCGCGGCGGGCGGGACGAGCCCATGCCGACGCCGAGGATGCCGCCGTAGCCCGCCTTGCGCAGGGCCTTCTCGTCGAACACCTCGACGTCGAGGCCCGCGTCCCGGCCGAGCGCGGCGGCGCGGTCGGCGAACGAGGCCGGGAACATGTCGTTCGGCGGCGTGTTCACCAGGTCGCGCGTGGTCGTGACGGCCTCGGCGATGGCCGTGGACGCCTTGAGCGCGGCGCGGTGCGCCTTCAGCGTGCCGGTGGCCGGGACGGCCAGGTCGAGCCTGCCGAGCGGGCCGTCGCCCGCCTCGGACTTGTACGCGGTGAAGCCGTAGCCGCCGAGCAGCGCGCCCTCGACGGTGGCGCCGAGGTGGACGGCGGACAGCGTTGTCACGGCCCGCTTGCGGCCGGTCAGCGCGCGGGCGGCCGCACCCGCGGCGCGGCGGACCTGCTCCTCGGTGAGGGCGCCGCCCGCGTCGGGCTTGCCGAGGCCGACCGCGATCAGCAGGGGCGCGGCCAGCTTGCCGAGCGTCGGCAGCTTCACGACCTCCTCGGCCTTGCCCTTGGCGCCGAGGGTGTCGAGCAGGGCGACCAGCCCGCCCTCGAACGCGGCGTCGACGGCGGCGGCGCCGTCGGCCAGCGCGAGGCCGTCCGGACCCTGCACCGTGCCCACCACCACGACATCCGCGGCAAGGGTGGTGAGGTCACTGTCAGTAAGCGCCAGTTTCGGCCCTGTCACGTGGTGCTCCTTGGCGATTCCTCCCGGCACTGCTGATCTGTGCGGCGGGAACGAGGATGGATGCTGATGGATGCTAAAGGTCTGGCGACCTCGACTGTCCACGGCACCATCGATTGCGGCGAGTAACAATTAACACGATCGTGGGACCGTCGTAGGGCGGTTACGGTTCTTGCGGGGAATCTGCCAGTGTGTAGCCGTGACGGAATCGCCTCAGGGCCGCTCGGCGGTGCCGACGGCCCTGGTGCTCGGACTCACGTCGACCACGGGCGCGGGCATCTTCCTCGGGCTCGCCCCGGCGGCGTCCGTCGCGGGCCGCTGGCTCCTCCCGGCGGTCGTGGTCGCCGCGCTGGCCGCCCTCTGCAGCGCCCTCTCGACCGCCGACCAGTCGCGCGCCCACCCCGCCGCCGAAGGCGGCCACGCCCACATCCGCGACCAGCTCGGCCCGTGGCCCGCCCGGCTCGGCGCGAGCGCCTACCTGCTGGGCCGCGCGGGCATCGCCGCCGCGCTGGCGGGCACGGCCGCCGCCTACGCCTTCCCGGAGAACCGGGCGCTCGTCGCGCTGCTCGTGCTCGTCTGCGCCGGAGTGCTCAGCGCCACGGGCGTGCGCTGGAGCCGCACCGCGCTCTGGCTCGTCGGCGCGACCGTCCTCGCCGTGCTCGCGCTCGTCGTGGTCACCTGCTTCGGCGTCGCACCGCCCCAGGCCGCCGCGCCGCCGCCCGCCGACGAGGGCTTCACGTCCTTCATGGCCGTGGCCGCGATCATGTTCGTCGCGTTCTCCGGCTTCGAGCGGATCACCGCGCCGCCGCACGGCGACCCCGTGCACTCCGCCAGGACGCTGCGGCTGGCGATCCCGCTGCTCGTCGCGGTCACGCTCGTCACCACCCTCGCCGTCGCCGCCGCCGTGCGGTACCAGCTCGGCTCCGCCCGGCTCGCCCTGTCGCCCGCCCCGCTGCGCGACGCTCTCCTCGCCGCGGACGGCGGCTGGCTCGTGCCGCTCGTCCAGGTCGGCGCGGTGGTCGCGGCGCTGGCGGTGCTCACGCCCGTCCTCGGCGGCATGCGGCGCGCGCTCGGCAGCCTCGCGTCGACCGGCGACCTGCCCGTCCGGCTCGCCCCCCGCGGCGACGGCCGGGCACCGCTGCTCGACCTGCTCGGCGGACTGGCCGTCGTCGTGGTGCTGCTGCTCGCCCCGCCCGCCACGGCCCTCGCGATCGGCGCGTGCGGCACCCTGTTCTACTACGCGTTCACGAACGCCTCGGCACGCCTGCTGCTGCACGAGGACCGGACGTGGCCGATGCGCACCGCCTGCCTCGGGCTCGGGCTGTCGGTCCTGCTGGCGATGAGCGCACCGGTCGCCGCCCTGCTCACGACGGCCGTGGTCATGCTGGTGGGAACCGGTGCGCTGGGGCTGGGAGCCCTGGTCGGAGCCCGGCGGAGGCGCGACCAGCTCCCGCCGCGGGAAAGTCGGACGTCCGATTCTCGGGATGGCGATTTTCTGATGCAAGAGTAGGGATTATCGTCTACCCATGACGACAGCGCCGCCTTTCACCGTGACCTCGAACCCGCAGCCGGCCACCCCGGAACGCGTAGCGGAGGTACTGGCGAGGCCGGGCTTCGGCCAGCACTTCACCGACCACATGGTGACGATCCGCTGGGACCGGGCGCGGGGCTGGCACTCCCCGGCCGTCGAGCCCTACCACTCGCTGGAACTCGATCCCGCCTCCATGGTCCTGCACTACGGCCAGGCGATCTTCGAGGGCCTCAAGGCGTACCGCAGGCCGGACGGCTCCATCGCGTCGTTCCGCCCCGAGGCGAACGCGGCCCGCTTCCGCCTGTCCGCGCAGCGCATCGCCATGCCGGAGCTGCCGGACGAGCTGTTCCTGGAGTCCATCCGCCGGCTGGTCGCCGTCGACGAGCGCTGGGTGCCCTCCGCCGCGGAGGAGTCCCTCTACCTGCGCCCGTTCATGATCTCCAGCGAGGTCGGCCTCGGCGTTCGGCCCGCGAGCGAGTACCTCTACGCGCTCATCGCGTCCCCGGCGGGCTCGTACTTCTCCGGCGGCGTGAAGCCGGTGAGCGTCTGGCTGTCGACCGAGTACGTCCGGGCGGCCCCCGGCGGCACGGGCGCGGCCAAGTTCGCGGGCAACTACGCCGCCTCCCTGGTCGCGCAGGCGCAGGCCGCCGAGAAGGGCTGCGACCAGGTCGTGTGGCTCGACGCGGTGGAGCGCCGCTGGGTCGAGGAGATGGGCGGGATGAACCTGTTCTTCGTCCTCGGCTCCGGCTCGACCGCCCGCGTCGTCACGCCCGAGCTGACCGGCACGCTGCTGCCCGGCATCACCCGCGACTCGCTGCTGCGGATGGCGGCCGACCTCGGCCTCCCGGTCGAGGAGCGGCGCATCTCCACCGAGGAGTGGGAGAAGAAGGCCGAGTCCGGCGAGCTGACCGAGGTGTTCGCCTGCGGCACCGCCGCCGTGATCACGCCCGTCGGCCACGTGAAGCACGCGGACGGCGAGTTCAGCGTCTCCGGCGGCGAGACCGGCGAGGTGACCAAGAAGCTGCGCGAACGGCTGACGGGGTTGCAGCACGGCACCGTCGAGGACGTGCACGGCTGGATGACGACGCTCGTCTGAGCACCGGTGGGGGCCTCCGCGAGGGGGCCCTCACCCCAGCGTGCAGCCGACCAGCACGATCAGCGTCGCCAGCTCGCAGGCCGCGCCGAGCACGTCACCCGTGATGCCGCCGAAGCGCTTGCGGGTGTGCCGCACCAGCAGCAGCACCGCGCCGAGCGCGACCGCCACGGCGACCGGGCCGTGCGGCACGACGACGAAGCTCGCGGCCGCGAGCGCGGTCCACCAGAGCGCCACCACGGGCCACGACTGGCTGCCCGCCACCAGCGCGCCGAGCCCCTCCGGCCGCGCCGCGGGCACCCCCTCGAGGCAGCACGCGGCGAACGCGGCCCGGCCCGCCGCCAGCGCCACGACCACCGCGCCCCACGGCACGTCGCCGAACGCCGACGCCTGCGCGCCCAGCACGACGACGAGCGTGACGACCGCGAACGGGCCCGCACCGCCGTCCTTCATCACGGCGAGGGCCCGCTCCGGCGGCCCGTAGCAGCCGAGCCCGTCGGCGGTGTCCGCCAGCCCGTCCAGGTGCATCCCCCTGGTGCCGAGCGCGAGCAGCCCCACGGCCAGCAGCCCCGCCACCGCGGACGGCGCGCCCAGCCAGGCGAGGCCGTGCAGGAACGCGGCGGTGACGGCACCCAGCAGCACGCCCACCAGCGGCGCCAGCGCGATGGCCTGCCGCGCGACGCGCGCGTCGACCGCGCCGGAGCGCACCGGCAGCACGGTCAGCCAGGACAGGGCGAGCCGAACGCCGTCGGCCCTCACCCGTCCCACCCGGACGGCCGGACTCCCCGGTGGACCACCCCGCTACTCCTTGCCCGAGACGCCCGCGCTGTCGAACGTGGCCATCTCCGCGAGGATCCTCGTGGCCATCATCACCAGCGGCAGCGCGGTGACCGCGCCCGTGCCCTCGCCGAGGCGCATGTCGAACTCCAGCAGAGGCTGGAGGCTCAGGTGGCCCAGCGCCAGCGCGTGCGACGGCTCGGCCGAGCGGTGCCCGGCCGTCCACCACTCGCGGGCGCCCGGAGCCAGCTCCTCGGCCACGACGGCCGCCGCGCCGACCACGACGCCGTCCAGGATGACCGGCACCCCGCGGAACGCCGCCTGCGCGAGGAAGCCGACCATCGCGGCGATGTCCGCGCCGCTCGCGGTCGCGAGCAGCGCCACCGGGTCGCTGATGTGCGGGCGGGCCCGGCGCATCGCGTCGCGGATGGCGGCCGTCTTGCGCATCCAGGCCGCGTCGTCGATGCCCGTGCCGCGCCCGACCACGTTCACCGGCTCCGACCCGGTGAGCGACGCGATCAGCACCGCGGACGGCGTCGTGTTGCCGATGCCCATGTCACCGGCGATCAGCAGGTCGGCGCCGCCGTCGACCTCCTCGTCGGCGATCCGCCTGCCCGCGGTGATGGCCTGGACGGCCTCCTCGCGGGTCAGCGCGTCCTCGCGGTCGATCGACCCCGAGCCGCGGCGCACCTTGTGCGCCCGCACCTCCTCCGGCGTGTCGCCGTCGACGGCCACGTCGACCACCCGCACCGTCGCGCCCGCGGACGCGGCCAGCACGTTCACCGCGGCCCCGCCCGCGAGGAAGTTGGCCACCATCTGGGCGGTGACCTCGCTGGGGTAGGCCGACACGCCGTGCTCGGCGACGCCGTGGTCGCCCGCGAACACGACGACGCGGGGTCGGGTGAACGGCCGGGGCGGGCAGACGCCCTGGCAGGACGCCACCCACGCGGCGACGCCCTCCAGCCTGCCGAGCGAGCCGACCGGTTTGGTCAGCGTGTCCAACCGGGCCAACGCCTGGAGCAGCACCTGCTCGTCGGGCGGGTCCACGGGCGGGAACGTGAAGCCCGCGCCCGTGTCATCGCTGGTGTTCACGGCCCAGCACCTCCAGCTTCGCGCAGTGTCAGTGGGATTCCGGCGACGAGCAGGAACACCTCGTCGCAGACCTCGGCCAGCCGTGCGTTCAGCGAACCGAGGTGGTCTCGGAAGAGCCTGCCAGAGCGGGTGGACGGCACGACGCCGAGGCCGACCTCGGCCGACACGACGACCAGGCGCGTCCGGCACGCGGCGGCGGCGGAGACCAGGGCCGAGCACTCCCGCTCGACCTCGTCGGTCCCTCCGCCCTCCCACGCGCCGGCGTCGTCCAGCACCCCGGTGAGCCAGGTGGCGAGGTCGTCGACGAGCAGCGGCGGGTCGTCCCCGCCCGCCGCCGCGAGCAGTTCCGGCAGGTCCGGCGCCTCGACCGTCGTCCACGCCGCCGGTCTGCGCTCGACGTGCCGCGCGATCCGCCGGTCCCAGTCGTCGTCACCGGGGTAGCGGCGGGCGGTCGCCACGTACGTCACCACGGGGTCGGTCAGCAACCCCTCGGCGTGGGCCGACTTCCCGGAACGGGTGCCGCCGAGCACGAGTGTCCGACGCGTCACACCGAACTCCGTCCACCGATCGCTTAGCCTGACCTGGAACGTTACCCGGAGGACATCCCCAGGAGGCCGTCGTGGACTACCGGTGGCGCTACCAGGACGAGCAGGGTCGCGAGGTCGACGGACCGGCCGAGACCTTCGCCGACCAGGCCGACGCCGAGGACTGGTTCAGCGCGCGGTGGCAGGAGTTGACCGAGGCGGGGATCGCCCAGGTCACGCTGCTGCGCAGCGAGTCCGAGGTGTACGGCCCGATGTCGCTCGCACCGGCCGACTAGAGCCGCAGGACCATGCCGTCCACCCGCTGGAAGCCCAGCTTCCGGTAGAACGCCCGCACGTCGTCGTCGCAGCACAGCTGCACCTGGTACAGCTCGCCCACCAGGGCCACGGCGGTCTCGACGAGCGTCCGGCCGACGCCCCGGCCCTGGTGCTCGGGCAGCACCTCCAGCAGCGGGACGCTCGCCATCAGCACCCCGTCGGACAGCACCGTGACGAACCCCACGACCCGGTCACCGTCCAGCGCGACGACCGCGTGCGTGGAACCGCGCAGCAGCGCCAGGTGCCGCTCGGGCGAGGGCGGCGCGGGCCAGCCCACGAAGAAGCCGCGCAGCTGCTCGGGCCGCAGGCCGTCCACCGCGGTTCGGTACTCGATCATCCGGGCACGACAGGGCCCCGCGGGCGAACCCGCGGGGCCCCTTCCGCGTCACACGGTGACGGTCAGCCTGGGGTCGGTCTCGGCCACGCCGTCGAGCACCGCGTCGATCTTCTCCAGCAGCTCGGCCTCCAGCTTCACGCCCGCCGCCTTCACGTTCTCGTGCACCTGCTCGGGCCGCGAGGCACCGGTGATCGCGCTGGCCACGTTCGGGTTCTGCAACACCCACGCGACCGCGAGCTGCGACAGCGTGAGACCCGCCTCGTCGGCGAGCGGCTTCAGCTCCTGCACCTTCGCGAGCACGTCGTCGCGCATCCAGCGCGAGATCATCTTCGACCCGCGCTCGTCGGTCGCCCGGGAGCCGGAGGGCAGCTCGCCGCCCGGCGTGTACTTGCCGGTCAGCACGCCCTGGGCGATGGGGGAGAACACGATCTGGCTGAGCCCCTCGCGCTCGGACGCGGGCACGACCTGCGACTCGATGACCCGCCACAGCATCGAGTACTGCGGCTGGTTCGAGATGAACGGCACGTTCAGCTCGCGGGCCAGCGCGGCACCGCGGGTGATCTGCTCGGCGTTCCACTCGGACACCCCGATGTAGAGCGCCTTGCCCTGCCGCACCAGTTCCGCGAACGCGAGCATCGTCTCCTCCAGCGGCACGGTCCGGTCGAACCGGTGCGCCTGGTAGAGGTCGACGTAGTCGGTCTGGAGCCGCTTCAGCGAGGCGTTGGCCGACTCGATGATGTGCTTGCGGCCCAGGCCCTTGTCGTTCGGACCGCCGGGGCCGGTCGGCCAGAAGACCTTGGTGAAGATCTCCAACGACTCGCGGCGCTCACCGGCCAGCGCCCGCCCCAGCACCGACTCGGCCTTGGTGTTGGCGTAGACGTCGGCCGTGTCGAACGTGGTGATGCCCGCGTCCAGTGCGGCCCGGACGCACGCGTGCGCCTGGTCCTCCTCGACCTGCGAGCCGTGGGTGAGCCAGTTGCCGTACGAGATCTCGCTGATGTTCAGGCCGCTGCGGCCGAGACGTCGAAACTCCATGGGTCCGAGCCTAGACCGATGTCGTTCGGCTTGCTAAGGATTCAGATCACGTCGGCCGCGAGGCAGCGAGGCCGCGTCGGCAGGTGGTGACCCGACCTGCCGACTGAGAGCGGCCAAGCCGCCGTCTGCGGAGCAGCGGCCACTAGACCGTGTCGCCGGGCGAGACCCGCGGCTTCGGCACCCGCAGACGACGCAGCTGACTCGCCCTGATGAACGAGTACCAGCCGATCGACAGGCCCCGGATCGTCTCGTTCGGGAACTTCGCGCGCACCTTCTTCGCGACGACGCGGCCGAGCACGATGCCCTCCAGCACCATCGCCAGCAGCATGAACGTCGTCACGAGCGTCGCGTACTGCTGCACGACCACCAGCGGCGTCAGCAGCGCGGCGAACACCACGATCGCCAGCGGCATGAACAGGCCCATGAGGTTGCGGCGCGCGTCCACGAGGTCGCGGATGTAGGCCTTGACCGGCCCCCGGTCGCGCGGCAGCAGGTACTTCTCGTCACCGGACATCATCTTCGCCCGGCGGTCGGCCGCGGCGGCGCGGCGCTCTTCCTTCGTCAGCTTGCTCTTGTTGCCCCGAGCGCGCTTGAGCGCCTCGCGCTGCGTGCGGGGAGGCGGCGGGACCGGGCCGGTCCGCCTGCCCTGCGCCTCGCGGCGCTTCGGGGTGGGGCGCCCCTTGCCCGGCGTGCGGCTCTTGTCGGCGTCGTCGGTCACCACCTCCGGGACGGTCTCGTCGACGGTGGCGGTGGACTCGTTGGAGCTGCGGCGCAGGAACCTCACCCGACAAGGGTATGACAATGCGTTCCGTACCCTCCGCGAGGTGCGCGTACTGGTGGCTCCGGACTGCTTCGGCGGGACGCTGACGGCGGGCGAGGCGGCCTCCGCCATCGCCGACGGCTGGCGGTCGACCGCACCCGACGACGAACTCCTGCTGCGTCCGCTGGCCGACGGGGGACCCGGCTTCGTGGACGTCCTGCACGCCGCGCTGGGCGGTGAACTGCGCACCACCGAGGTCACCGGCCCGCTCGGCACGCCGGTGACGGCCCGGTGGCTGGAGCACGACGGCACGGCGTACGTCGAGTCCGCCGAGGCGTGCGGCCTGCACCTCGTCCCCGCCGACCAGCGCGCCGAGTGGTGCGAACGCGCCACCACCCGCGGCGTCGGTGAACTGGTGCTCGCCGCCTCGGGCGCGCACACGGTCGTCGTCGGCCTCGGCGGCTCGGGCACCACCGACGGCGGCGAGGGCCTGCTGTCGGTCGTGACCGACGTCACGGCCCGGCTCGTGGCCGCGTCCGACGTGGAGAACCCGCTGCTCGGCCCGCACGGCGCCGCGGCGACGTTCGGCCCGCAGAAGGGCGCCTCCCCGGAGGCCGTTGCTCGCCTGGAGGCCAGGCTGGAGGGCATGGACCGGCTGCGCGACGTCCGCGACCTGCCCGGAGCGGGCGCCGCGGGCGGCCTCGGCGCGGCCCTCCTCGCGCTCGGCGCCACCGTCACGTCCGGCGCGGGCCTGGTGCGGACGCTGACCGGCCTGGACGACGCCCTCGCCACCGCCGACGTGGCCCTCACGGGGGAGGGCAGCTTCGACTGGCAGTCGCTCAGGGGGAAGCTCGTCACCGCCGTCGCGTCCGGCGCCGCGGCCCGCGGCATCCCGTGCCTGGTCCTGGCGGGCCAGGTGAGCGTCGGCCGCCGGGAGGCGGGCGCGGCGGGCATCACCGACTCCTACGCGGTCGCCGAGCACGCGGGCTCCGTGGCCGCAGCCATGGCGGATCCGGCGGGCACCCTGCGCGCTCTGGCCGCCGAGGTGGCGGGACGGTGGTCACGCTGACGTCCGAGTTGTCGGTGCCGGGCGCGGACTGTGCCACCATGGGTGGTGGAACAAAGCGGGTACCGCCCGTGTTGACAGGGCTGACCGCCCGTTTCGACCTCTGAGGGAGAGCTATGACCACCGCTCAGGACGCAGCCGCCTCCACCGAAGCAGCCGCACCGGCTCCTGAAGCGCCCACGCACGGCGTGACGCTCACCGACCAGGCGGCCTCGAAGGCGAAGGCGCTGCTCGACCAGGAGGGCCGCGATGACATGCACCTGCGCATCGCCGTCCAGCCCGGCGGCTGCGCGGGCCTGCGCTACCAGCTTTTCTTCGACGAGCGCAGCCTCGACGGTGACGCGGTCCGCGACTTCGGCGGCATGAAGGTCGCCGTCGACCGCATGAGCGCTCCCTACGTCGAGGGCGCTGTCATCGACTTCGTCGACACCATCGAGAAGCAGGGCTTCACGATCGAGAACCCGAACGCGGGCGGCTCCTGCGCCTGCGGCGACTCGTTCCACTAGTCCGCACAGCGCGGAAGGGCGGCTCCCCACGGCGGGAGCCGCCCTTCCGCGTCTCAGACGAGCGCGACGTCGTCGCGGGCCACGGACAGCGCCGTCGCGCGCGGTGCGCGTCGTGCTCCTCCAGCCGGGCCACCGGCGACGCGCGGACGTCGCGGTAGGTGTCCGGTCCGAGCGGCAGCCGCAGCGGCACCTCCCCGCTCTCGACCAGGACGATCGCGCTCGCACACGCTGCGGTTCCACGAGCGGGAACACCTGTTCGTGGAGCCCGCGGGGGCGCGACTCCTCGGGCCACCGCGTGTTCACCGAGTTCGAGGTCGGCTGGCTGCGCTCGTCCGGCATGCCCCTGCCGGGCATCCGCCGCTACGCCGAACTGGTCCGCGAGGGTTCCGGCACGGAGGCCGCCCGCCCCGACCTGCTCCGCGCCCACGAGGCCGGGGTCATCCAGCAGGTGGCCGAGCTGAACGAGGCCCCGGACGTCATCGAGTTCGAGGCGGGGCTCTACGAGGAGCACCCGGAGGCGGGCACCGCCGACGCCCTCTGGCGGGGCGGCCCCGCCTGCGCTCCCGGGACCGGGGGTCAGACGCCGTAGTCGTTGAGCCCCTCGAACCGCCGCGCGGTGCTCTCGTCGACCTCCCACGAGGCGGCGGCGCGGGGCGCGGGCAGCGGGTGCTCCGCGTGCGTGATCGACCGCGGGATCCCGGCGCAGTCCTCGATCAACTCGGTCATGGTCGCAGCCTCTGGAGTAGTCACGTTCCGACGGTAGGACGAGTGGTCTGACCTGCGATAGCCCTACCAAACGGTAGTCTCCGGCCGGGTGACCGACCCCACGACGCGCGAAAGCCCCCGCCGAGGCGGGGGCTTTCGCGATCGAGTGCCTACAGCTTGACGGGGTAGTGCGGCTCCGGCACGACGGGGGAGATGCGCCCCTCGACGAAGATCCCGTGCCACAGCATGAAGACCAGCAGCGCCCAGATGCGGCGGCTGTGGTCCTGCACGTTGTTGCGGTGCTCCTCGATGATCCGGCGCACCGCGGCCTTGTCGATGTACTGGTCCGTCTGCGACTCGGCCACGATCTGGAGCGACCAGTCGTGCATCTCCTCCTTCAGCCAGTGCCGGATCGGCACCGGGAAGCCCAGCTTGCGCCGGTTGAGGACGTGCGGCGGGATGATGTCGCGGATCGCCTTGCGCAGCGCGAACTTCGTCGTGTCCTTGGTGATCTTCAGCTCGGACGGGATCTGCGACGCGATCTTGAAGACCTCGGGGTCCAGGAACGGCACCCGCAGCTCCAGCGAGTTCGCCATGGTCACCTTGTCGGCCTTGACCAGGATGTCGCCGCGCAGCCACGTGAAGAGGTCCACGTGCTGCATCCGGGTCACCGGGTCCCAGTTCGCCGACTCGCGGTACGCCTGCGCCGTGGCGTCCATGTGCGTCACGCTCGGGTCGTAGGTCTTGAGCACCGCGCGGACCTGGTCGTCCATGAAGATGCGCGCGTTGCCGTAGTAGCGCTCCTCCAGCGTGAGCGCGCCGCGGCGCAGCAGGTCCTTGCCGCGCACGCCCTGCGGGATCTTCGTGGAGACCTTGCCCATCGCCTTGCGCAGCGCGCCGGGCACCTTCTCGAACGGCGCCAGCGACAGCGGCTCGCGGTAGATCGTGTAGCCGCCGAACAGCTCGTCGGCGCCCTCACCGGACAGCACGACCTTCACGTGCTGGCGCGCCTCGCGGGCGATGAACCACAGCGGCACCAGCGCCGGGTCCGCCACCGGGTCGTCGAGGTACCAGGTGATCAGCGGCAGGGAGTCCATCATCTCCTGCGCGGTCACCGTCCGGACGACGTGCTTCACGCCGATCGCCGCGGCCGACTCGGCGGCCACGTCGACCTCGGAGAAGCCGGAGCGCTCGAAGCCGGTGGTGAACGTGATCAGGTCCGGGTTGTGCTCCTTCGCCAGCGCGGCGATGACCGTGGAGTCGATGCCGCCCGACAGGAACGAGCCGACCGTCACGTCCGCGCGCATGTGCTTGGCGACGGAGTCGCGCAGCGCCTCGGTGATCTCGTCGTAGAGGCGGTTCTCGTCCGACTCGCCGCGGACCGCGCGCGGCCGGAAGGTCGCGGGGAAGTACCGCTCCATGACGGGCCTGCCGCCGGGGCGGATGGTGAACGAGGTGCCGGACTCGATGCGCCGGATGTCCCCGTGCAGCGACTCGGGCTCCGGCACGTACTGGAGGATCAGGTAGTGCTGGAGCGCCTTCTGGTCCAGCCGCGGCTGGATGCCGATCGTCGGCGCGAGGGCCAGCACGCTCTTCTTCTCGCTCGACAGCGCCACGCCGTTCGGGCCGACCGCGTAGTACAGCGGCTTGATGCCGAACGGGTCGCGCGCGCCGAAGACGACCTTGCGCTGCGAGTCCCAGATCAGGAACGCGAACATGCCGCGCAGCCGCGCCACGGCGGCCGGGCCGAGGTAGTGGTAGGCCGCGACGATGGTCTCGGTGTCGCCGTCGGTGGAGAAGCGCGCGCCGTACTTGCTCGTCAGCTCCGCCCGCAGCTCCAGGTAGTTGTAGATCTCTCCGTTGAACAGGATCGTGTACCGACCCGGCTCCTCCGGCGGTCCCCACGGCATCGGCTGGTGGGAGTGCTCGACGTCGATGATCGACAGGCGGTTGAAGCCCCAGACCACCTCGTCGCCCTGCCACGTCCCGCTCTCGTCAGGCCCGCGGTGCCGCTGGCAGCGCAGCGCCGCCGCCACCGCGGAGCGCGCGTGCTCTGCCTCGTTCTTGTTTGGGCTAACCAGTCCCACGAAGCCGCACACAGCGATTGGCACCTTTCGTGTCGCGTAAGGAAGGCACCAGTATGCCGGGGTCGCTCGGTGTGACCGAAACTGCACTACGGAGCACTGCCCCCGAGCGGTGGTGCTCACCGTGCTGGGCTAGGCTCCCGCATGATCCCGGCCAGGAATTCCTCTCGGTCGGACAGCGTGTTTTTCACCGGCCCGCAGACCACCACCCGCGGGCCGTGCACCGTCTTTGAGGAGGCGCGAGCAGTGGGCCTGAAGGAGGGCACCAGGGCAGCTCGGACGGCCAAGGTCGCCGGGCTGGTTGGCCTGGTCGGCATCGGGGCCACCGGTTGCTCCACGGAAGAGGTCCTGCGCTTCGGATGGCCCGTGGCCGTCACGCCGCAGGCCGAGAAGATGCGCGAGCTGTGGACCTGGTCCGTGGTCGCCGCGCTCGTCGTGGGTGTGATCGTCTGGGGACTGATCGCGTGGTCGATCGCGTTCCACCGCAAGAAGAGCGAGGAACTCCCTCGTCAGACGGCGTACAACCTGCCGCTGGAACTCGTGCTCATCGTCGTTCCGACGATCATCGTGGCGGTTCTCTTCTACTTCACCGCGATCACCCAGAACTACGTCACGGACAAGTCGAAGCCCGCTGACGTGACGGTCGACGTGATCGCGTTCCAGTGGAACTGGGAGTTCCAGTACCCCGGTTACAAGACCGAGAACGCGAACCAGGCCGTGAGCACCATCGGCAACTCCGGCGAGGTGCCGCTGCTCGTGCTGCCCGCGGGCAAGTCGATCCGCTTCACGCTCAGGTCGACCGACGTCATCCACTCGTTCTTCGTGCCGGAGTTCCACTTCAAGCGGGACGTCTTCCCGGACCCGGAGAAGAACAACCAGGACAACGTCTTCCAGATCGACCGGATCGACCGTCCCGGCTCGTTCGTCGGCCGCTGCGCCGAGCTGTGCGGCACCTACCACTCGGTGATGAACTTCGAGGTCCGCGCCCTGGAGTCGGCCGACTTCGACAAGTACATCAAGCTGCGCCAGCAGGTCAACGAGAAGACCGGCAAGACCTACACGGCCGCCGAGGCGCTCACCGAGCTGAACTGCGCCGACTGGTGCACGCCGCACGCGACCACGACCGAGCCCTTCAACACCGATCGGACCGCCCGCGAGGCGTCCGGCGGCGGCTCGAAGTAGTCCGGGCAGCGAGCGCGAGAGCGAGGAACAACCATGAAGGTCGAAGCCCGGATTTTTGACTTGATCACCGTCTTCTCGTTCCTGATGGCCGTCATCTACGGCGTCTGGTCCAAGGAACCGGTGGGCATCGTGGCACTGGCGCTGACCGGCGGCCTGGCCCTGATCGTCGGCACCTACTTCCGCTTCGTCTCCAGGCGCATCGAACAGCGCCCGGAGGACAACCCGAACGCGGAGATCAGCGACGGCGCGGGCGACCTGGGCTTCTTCAGCCCCGGAAGCTACTGGCCCATCGCCCTGGCGGCCTCGGCAGCGGTAGCGGGCGTCGCGATGGCGTTCTGGCACATCTGGCTCCTGGTGATCGCCGTGGTGATGCTCCTGATCACCATCGGCGGCCTGGTCTTCGAGTACCACACAGGCCCGAACCACGAGTAAGAAGACAAAAGCAAAAACAAACCAAAACCGAAAGGGCCGCCCTCAGGGGCGGCCCTTTCGGTATGACGACACGACAACAAACCTGAGCCGGGGCCTTCCCTGAACCAGTGGCCGATTTTACTCGGGGGACGTGACCCTTGCCCTGGTAGATCGGGCAGGTGGCCACCACCTGCCCTTGAGCCCGATCACAGGGTCACATCGAGAGGTCCCCGAGTCACATCGGCCACCCCGGCCGGGACCGGCAGTCACCCGATCTGACGGGACCGGCAGCCGCCGAATCCCACCGCTGCCCCATCAACTCAGCTCAACTCAAGCAGCAGCGCTGGCCTGGTAGTTGTCCACGTAATCCTGCCCGGACAGCTCAAGGATGTTGTACACGATCTGGTCCGTGACCGACCTCAACACCGGCAGCGAATCCTGCATCCCCGCGTAGCGCGTGAAGTCCAACGGCTTCCCGAACCGGACCGTCACCGGCACGATCTTGGGCAGCTTCCGCCCGACCGCCATCACCCGGTCCGTTCCCACGAGCCCGATCGGCACCACGGGAGCGCCGGACTCCAGCGCGATCCGAGCCACCCCGGTCCGACCGCGGTGCAGCATCCCGTCCAACGACCGCGTCCCCTCGGGGTAGATCCCGAAGGCCTCCCCGTCGGCGAGGACCTTGATCACCGTGTCCAGCGAGTCCCGAGCCGACCGCCCCTGCCCGCGCCGCACCGGGATGTTCCCCATCCCCGTGAAGAACCACCGCGACAGCGCTCCGCGAACGCCGGTCCCCTCGAAGTACTCGGCCTTGGCGAGGAAGTACACCCGCCGGGGCACGACGATCGGGATGATCATGCTGTCGACGAAGGACAGGTGGTTGGCGGCGAGGATCACGGGCCCTGTGCCGGGGATGTTCTCCAAGCCCTCGACCGTCGGTCGGTACACCATCCGCGCGATGGGTGAAACCACTCGCGTCATGACCGTGGACAGCAGTGTCATCGCTCCTCGCTCGCTCGGGAGGGCTCGGCCGCGCAGGACCGGGCCACGGCTTGGCCGGGTGACGCGGTCGACAGGACCGCGTTGGTGGTACCAGCATGAACCCGCTTCGTTGCGGGTGCGTGAACCAGTGACTGAAACCTCAGCGAACGGGCCCCGAACTCCCCGAACGGCCTAATCAGTCGATCGGCTGAGCCTTCAGCTCGGTGGACCGCGCCGCCCAGCGTCGCAGCAGGTCGGCGGCGGCGCCGGAGTCGATGGCGTCGGCCGCCCTGCCGAGTCCGCCCGCGAGGTCGGCGTGCAGGTCACCGGACAGGCCGCCGTGGGCCGCGATGGCGCCCGCGGCGTTGACCAGCACGGCGTCCCGCACCGGACCGGGCTTGCCCGAGAGGAGTTCGCGCACGACCTCGGCGTTGACCGACGCGTCGCCGCCGCGCAGGTCCTCCGGGAGCGCGGGCCGCACGCCGAGGCGTGAGGGATCGATCACGTCGGTGCGCACGGTGCCGCCGTCGGCGACCCACACCGACGTGGTGGTCGTCGTGGTGATCTCGTCCAGCCCGTCGTCGCCGCGCACCACGAGCGCCGTCTTGCCGCGCCGGGCGAACACGCCCGCGATCAGCGGCGCCGCGTTGATCCGCGCGCAGCCCACGAGACCCACCGCGGGCTGCGCGGGGTTCGTCAGCGGGCCGAGCAGGTTGAACACCGTGGGGATGCCGATCTCGCCCCTGGTCGGCCCCGCGAACCGCAGCGCCGGGTGGAAGATCGGCGCGAAGCAGAACCCGACGCCCAGTTCGTCGGCCGTCGTCCGCACGTGGTCCGGCGGCAGGTCGATCGCGACGCCCAGAGCCTCCAGCACGTCGGCCGTGCCGCACTTGGACGAGGCCGCGCGGTTGCCGTGCTTCACCACGGGCACGCCCGCGGCGGCGGTCACGATCGCGGCCATCGTGGAGATGTTGACCGACCCGGAGTTGTCGCCCCCGGTGCCGACGATGTCCACGGCCCGCGCGTCCACGGTGAAGCGGCGCGCGTGCTCCAGCATCATCGTGGCGAAGCCGTCGACCTCCTCGGGCGTCTCGCCCTTGGAGCGCAGCGCCACGACGAACGCGGCGATCTGGGCGCTCGTCGCGGTCCCGGTCATGACCTGGTTCATGGCCCAGCCGGTGTCCTCGGCCGAGAGGTCGACCTTGTCGACGAGCTGGTTCAGCAGCAACGGCCAGGTTCTGGACATGGCCCGGCGCTCAGCCGCGCACGACGGGCAGCGAGACCGCGTTCCGCAGCACCTCGGCCACCGTCTCGGCCGCGGCGAGCGGGTCGAGCGGGTGCACGATCACCGCGTCGGCCTGGGACCACGTCGCGAGCCACCGGTCGTCCCGGCGGCGCACGGCCACCACGATGGGCGGGCAGTCGGTGATCTCGTTCTTGAGCTGGCGGGACAGGCCCATGCCGCCGGTCGGCTGCGCCTCGCCGTCGAGGATGAGGAGGTCGGCGTGGCCGTTGTCCACCTCGTACAGCACCTCGGCGATGGTGCCCGCCTCCAGGTAGTCCACCTTGCCCAGGTCCGGGGCGGGCCGACGACCCACGGCCGTGATGATCGTCTCACGCACCTCGGGGCGGTGGCTGAACACCAGGATCTTCGTGGTCGGCGTGCTCATGTGGACGATCCTCCGGCGGGTCGGGTGACCAGGTGTGGCGATGCTATCGGCCTAGCCGGGCTCCGGTTGCAGCGCATCCCACCCCGGTGCGTCACCGCCGAGCCTCTGGGCGAGCCCCGCCATGCGCGAACGCTCCTGCGCGCAGTGCAGCGCGTCGAGCACCTGCACCCGAACGGCCTCCAGGTGATCGGGCCCGCGACCGCTCGGCCGCAGCTCGTAACCGTCCTGCGCGAGCAGTGCGGCGGCACGTTCTACCTGGTCAGGGGGTAGTACGAGGTGGTGGCGCAGCACCGCGGGCCGATCGGGTCGCCAGCGGGGCGAGCGGGCCAGCGCCGCGGAGTCGGCCTCCGCCGGGTCGAACGCCTCGACCACGACGACCAGTCCGGGAGATCCGGTCAGGAGTTCGGGTTCCCGATCCCCCCGGAGCCGGTCACGCAACCAGCCGAGCATTCCCATGGCTTTCGTTCACCCTCCGTGTTCGCGGGCGGCGGTGAGCCGCCGTTCGCCCCGGTTGGACCCGATGGGCGGACGGAAAACCTGCAAGCAATAATGCGTGATGTGACAACGGCAGCGCCTTCCACCGGCCAGCGCGTGCACTCGCTGAACCGCCCGAACATGGTCAGCGTCGGCACGATCGTCTGGCTGTCCAGTGAGCTCATGTTCTTCGCTGGGCTCTTCGCCATGTTCTTCACGGTGAAAGCCCAGAACGAAGGTGCCTGGCCCCCGGAGCCGACCGAGCTGAACAGGCCGTACGCCCTGTTCTTCACGGTCATCCTGGTGGCCTCCTCCTTCACCTGTCAGTGGGGAGTGTTCGCCGCCGAGCGCGGCGACGTCTTCGGTCTGCGCCGCTGGTACACGGTGACGCTGATCATGGGCGCGATCTTCGTCGCTGGACAGGCCGGGGAGTACTACGAGCTGGTGCACCACGGCACGACGATCCCGTCGTCCGCGTACGGCACCGTCTTCTTCCTCACCACCGGCTTCCACGGCCTGCACGTGATCGGCGGCCTGATCGCCTTCGTGTTCCTGCTCATCCGCACCAAGCTGAGCAAGTTCACCCCGGCGCAGGCGACGTCCGCGATCGTCGTGTCGTACTACTGGCACTTCGTCGACGTCGTCTGGATCGGTCTGTTCGCCGTCATCTACATCGTGCCCTGACCCACCACGAAGCACGAAGCCCCGAACTGACAGCAAGGGTTGCCGCACACATGACCACCAACACCAAGAGGGCCCGGACGCGCACCAAGCTGCGCAGGCGGATCTCGGGCCTCCTCGCGCTCGGGTTCGCGTTGCTCAGCGCCGGCTTTCTGTTCACGGCGCTCGCGCCGAACCCGCAGACCGCCCAGGCGCAGGACGACCCGGCCCTGGTGCGGCAGGGCGAGCAGCTCTACAACAACACCTGCCTGAGCTGCCACGGCCCCGCCCTGGACGGCGTGAAGGACCGCGGCCCGAGCCTCATCGGCGTCGGCGAGGCCGCGGTGTACTTCCAGGTCTCCACCGGCCGCATGCCGATGGCCCGCCAGGAGGCCCAGGCCCAGCGCAAGCCGGTCAAGTTCACCCCTGAGGAGATCGACGCGCTCGGCGCGTTCATCCAGTCCAGGGGTGGCGGCCCGGAGAGCCCCGAGGAGACCGGCCAGGCGCTGCGCGGCGACGAACCCGCCCGCGGCGGCGAGCTGTTCCGCCTGAACTGCGCGGCCTGCCACAACTTCACCGGCCGCGGCGGGGCGCTCTCGTCCGGCAAGTTCGCGCCGGAGCTGGACGGTGTGACCGAGGAGCAGCTCTACACCGCGATGCTCACCGGCCCGCAGAACATGCCGAAGTTCTCCGACCGGCAGCTCACGCCGGAGGAGAAGAAGGACATCATCGCGTACATCAAGTCGGTCACCGACGGGAACAACAACCCCGGCGGTGCCCCCCTCGGCGGGCTGGGGCCCGTATCCGAGGGTCTGATCGCGTTCATCGTGGGGATCGCCGCCCTGATCGGCGTGACCCTCTGGATCGGAGCCAAGGCATGAGCGGCGACAAGCCGGCCGAGCTGCCCACTGAGGACGAGCTCGGGCAGATGAGCAGGGACGAGCTGGTCAAGCTCGGCCTGAAGATGGACGGCGTCGAGCTGGTCCACTACGAGGACAAGTGGCCGGTCAAGGGCACCCGCGCGGAGAAGCGGGCCGAGCGCGTCGTCGCGCTCTGGTTCCTGATCGCCGCGCTGGGCGGCGTGGCGTTCCTCGCGGCGTTCCTGTTCTGGCCGTGGCGCTACGAGGCCCCCGGCAGCGACAAGCACCTGCTGTACAGCCTCTACAACCCGATCATCGGCCTCACCCTCGGCATCGCGATCCTCGGCCTCGGCGTCGGCGCGCTCCTCTACACGAAGAAGTTCATCCCGGACGAGCTGGCGGTGCAGCAGCGCCACGACGGCCCGTCGTCCCAGGTCGACCAGGCCACCGTGCTCGCGGAGCTGGCCGACGCGGGCGAGCGCAGCACCCTCGGCCGCCGCTCGCTGATCAAGAAGACCGCCGGCCTCGGCGCGGGCATCTTCGGCCTCGGCGTGCTGGCCGTCCCGCTCGGCGGTCTGATCAAGAACCCGTGGCAGGACAGCGAGAGCAGCAAGTCGCTCTGGCACACCGCGTGGAAGCCCGTGAACGGCGAGAAGGTCTACCTCCGCCGCCACACCGGTCGGTTCCACGAGGTCGAACTGGTCCGCCCGGAGGACCTGGAGGCCGGTGGCTTCGAGACCGTCTTCCCGTTCCGCGAGTCCGACCGGGAGGACGAGGACAAGCTCGTCCACGCCATCAAGAGCGCCGACGGTCCGGTCATGCTGATCCGCCTGCGTCCCGGCCAGCCGGTCGTCAAGCGTGCAGGTCAGGAAGACTTCAACTACGGTGACTTCTACGCGTACTCGAAGATCTGCACCCACTTGGGCTGTCCGACCTCGTTGTACGAGCAGCAGACCGGTCTGCTGCTCTGCCCGTGCCACCAGTCGCAGTTCGACGTCTTCCACTACGCGAAGCCGCGGTTCGGTCCGGCCACCCGTGCCCTCCCGCAGCTGCCGATCACGGTGGACGAGGACGGATACTTGATCGCTCGCGGTGACTTCATCGAAGCCGTGGGTCCGGCGTTCTGGGAGCGTAAGTCATGAGTGCCATCACCACTCCGACGAAGCAGCCCAACGCGGCTGCTCGCGCGGTCGGCGGGGCCGCCAAGGCCGCTGACGAGCGCTACCACTTCGCGGGCGGCATGCGGAAGCAGCTCAACAAGGTCTTCCCGACGCACTGGTCGTTCCTGCTCGGCGAGATCGCGCTGTACAGCTTCATCATCCTGCTGCTGTCCGGCACGTACCTGGCGCTGTTCTTCGACCCCTCCATGGAGGAGGTCGTCTACAACGGCGCGTTCACGAACCTCCAGGGCATCGAGATGTCCCGCGCGTTCGAGTCGACCCTCCAGATCTCCTTCGAGGTCCGCGGCGGTCTGTTCGTCCGCCAGGTGCACCACTGGGCGGCGCTGCTGTTCATGGGCGCGATCGTCGTGCACATGTTCCGGATCTTCTTCACCGGCGCGTTCCGCCGCCCGCGCGAGATCAACTGGGTCATCGGCATCCTGCTGTTCATGCTCGGCGCGATCGAGGGCTTCCTCGGCTACTCGCTCCCCGACGACCTGCTCTCCGGCACCGGCCTCCGCGTGATGGCGGCGCTGCTGATCTCGTTCCCGGTGGTCGGCACCTGGATCAACTGGCTGGCCTTCGGCGGGGAGTTCCCCGGCACGGAGATCATCCCCAGGTTCTACACGCTGCACATCCTGCTGATCCCCGCGATCATCCTGGGTCTCGTGGCGGTCCACCTGGCGCTGGTCTGGTACCAGAAGCACACGCAGTTCCCCGGCGTCGGCCGCAAGGAGACCAACGTCGTCGGCGTGCGCATCATGCCGGTGTTCGCGGCCAAGGGCGGCGGCTTCTTCGCCGTCGTCGTCGCGATCACCGCGATCATGGGTGGCGTCTTCCAGATCAACCCGGTGTGGAACTTCGGCCCGTACAACCCGGCGCAGGTGTCCGCGGGCGTCCAGCCCGACTGGTACATGGGCTGGACCGACGGTCTGATCCGCCTGTGGCCCGCGTGGGAGCTGTACCTGGGCAACTACACCGTCCCGGCGCCGTTCCTGCCGTTCCTCCTCGGTCTCCCGCTGCTGACCGGCATCGCCGCGGTCTACCCGTGGATCGAGAAGAAGCTGACCAAGGACTACGCGCACCACAACCTGCTCCAGCGTCCGCGCGACGTCCCGGTGCGCACCGCGCTGGGCGCGATGGCGATCTCGTTCTTCATGGTCCTGCTGCTCTCGGGCGGCAACGACATCATCGCCATGAAGTTCGACATCTCCCTGAACGCGCTGACCTGGGTCGGCCGCGTGGGCATGCTGCTGGTGCCGCCGCTGGCGTACTACCTCACCTACCGCCTGTGCCTGGGTCTCCAGCGCGCTGACCGCGAGGTGCTGGAGCACGGCGTCGAGACCGGCATCATCAAGCGCCTCCCGCACGGCGAGTTCATCGAGGTCCACCAGCCGCTCGGCCCGGTCGACGACCACGGCCACCCGCTGCCGCTGGCCTACCAGGGCGCCTCGGTGCCCAAGAAGATGAACAAGCTGGGTTCCGCGGGCCACCCGGTCCCCGGCAGCTTCCTCACCCCGGACTCCCCCGAGGAGACCGTCGCGCTGGTCAACGCCCGCAAGGCCCACGGCGTCTCGGAGGAGATCTCCGCCGAGAACATGCCCGGCGAGCTGGCGGGCAAGCCGCAGCAGCCCGACGCCTGACGTCAGACGCGCAAGGGCCCCGCACCACTTCCGGTGCGGGGCCCTTTCGCTTGTGCTCGATCAGCCTTCTTCAAGCCCGATCGAGAACGCCGCCTCGGTGTCCCGCTTGGAGTACGACCGGAACGAGATGTGCGTGTCGGTGTTCAGCACACCGGGCACCTTGCTGATGTGCCCTGGCACCAGCTCGGCCAGGTCCTCGTGCCGAGCCACCTTCACGATGGCGATCAGGTCGACATCACCAGCACAGGAGTACACCTCCGTGACGCCCTCGATCTCGGCGATCGTCTGCGCTGCCTCGGGGATGGATTCGGCAGCGGCCTGGATCAGCACGATCGCGTTGATCACGGGGTCCTCCTAGTCAGATGGTGTGCGGGCAATGCTAGAGGGCAACGCGACCCAGGTCGCGCCAGAGCCCACGACAGCAGCCACGGCGTCCACCCGAGAAGGACCGACCACGGCCCCAGCGGCCGACAACCGACCCGCACCACACGCAACCGTGCCCACCGCGGAGCCCGCCACCGACCAAGCGGAATCACCACAAGCGGCAGCACGCAACCGTCCCACCACGAACCAAGCGGAAGCACCCAAGAAGAAGGCGCCCGCACTTCCCCCGTCCCCCCGATCCCCAGCGCCCTCAGCTTCACCCCCGTGTTGTCAAGGCATCTTTCCCGCCTTGACAACACGGGGGTGAAGCTCGAGACACTTGAGCGAGCGGGGCGACTGTCCCCAGGACCAACAGCCCGACTGCACCCGACTGCACCCGACAAGTCACCCAGGAAGTCACCCGACAAGTCACCCGGTTCCCCGGAACCCTCAGTGGTCGTACTCCCGGTACTGGTCCCTCCCGGCGTCGGCCAACTCCACCCACTCCCGCCACCCACCGGCCGACGCCGCGGGCGAGGCCCAGGGCTCCTCGCACCGCACCAACCGGGTCCCGGCCCGGTTCAACCACCGCAGCACCAACCCGGCCTCCTCCGGCGAAGCCCCCCGCAGCGGCCCGTCCCCTGGCACCACCGTCTCCGCCGAAGCCACCAACGCCTCCACCACGGGCAGGTACCGGGTCCCCCTCCGAGCCACCCCGGCGGACGCCAACCTCCCGTACCGGACGACGGCGAACTCCCACCCGCCGTCCCCGTCCGGCCGAGCGGCCACGACCTCCGGCAGCGCCGCCAGAGCCGCCAGCCTCTGCCCCCGGTCCAGCACCCGGATCAACGCCGCCATCCGGTCCCTCCGCCCGGCGGCCTCCTCGAACCGGTGCGCCGACGCGTACGAGTCGAGCTGCGCCACCAGCCCGTGCAGCGGCGCCACGTCCCGGCCGGCGATCAACTCCCGCAGCGCCACCACGGCGGGGGAGTACTCCCCCGCCGTCTGCTTCCCGGCGCACGGAGCCGCGCACCGCCCCAGCTCGTGCAGCGCGCACGGCGTGCCCCGCTGCGCCTTCACCGGGATCCGCTGCGTGCACGCCCGGATCGGCAGCGCTTCCAGCACCGCGTCGGCCGCCGTCTCCGCCGCCCGGCGCGACCGGAACGGCCCCAGCGCCCCCGTGCGGGCCTCCCGCACCATCGACAGCCGCGGGTAGGCCTCCTCGGTCAACGTCAGCCACCACGCGTTCTGGGGGTTCTTCGACCGCCGGTTGTACGCGGGCTTGTGCGCGGCCAGCAGCCGCAGCTCCCGCACCTCCGCCTCCAGCGAGTGCGCGCACGACACCGAGTCGACCCGCACCGCGAGCGCGACCATCTCCCGCAGCCGGGCCCGCCCCTCGCTGGCGGTGAAGTACTGCCGCACCCGCTTGCGCAGGTCCGACGCGGTGCCGACGTACAGCACCTCCTCGTTCGGCCCCCGGAACAGGTACACGCCGGGCTCGTGCGGCAGGTGCGCCGCCAGTTCCCGCTTCCGCCGCTGCTGGGGCGTCACCTCCGGCAGGTAGGCCAGCAGCTCCTCCAGCGACTGCACCCCGAGCGGCCCCACCCGCTCCAGCAGCCGGTGCAGCACCTCCACCGTCGCCCGAGCGTCGTCCAGCGCCCGGTGCGTCGGGGTCGTCTCGGTGCCGAACAGCTGCGCCAGCGCCCCGAGCCTGCAACTCGGCGCCTCCTCGCGGCTGAGCACCCGTCTGGCCAACCGCACCGTGCACACCACGCTCGGCTTCGGCCACCGGTACCCGTGCCGTTCGCAGGCGGCCTTCATGAACCCCACGTCGAACCCGGAGTTGTGCGCCACCAGCACGGCCCCGGCCGCGAACTCCAGGAACGCGGGCAGCACCTCGTCCATCCGCGGAGCGCCGGTCACCATCAGCTGGGTGATGCCCGTCAGGGCCACCACCTGCGGCGGAATGCCCCGACCCGGATCGACCAGGGTCGCGAACTCGCCCAGCACCTCGCCGCCGCGGATCTTCACGGCGCCGATCTCGGTGACCGCGTCGTCGGTGGCGCTGCCCCCGGTGGTCTCCAGGTCGAAGACCACGAACGTCGTGTCGCGAAGAGGGGTGCCCAGTTCGTCGAACGAGAGTTGCGCGTTCACGACGCGGAAGTTAATCGAGGGGTACGACATTTTTGATCGAGGGTCGTCGGGCGGCGTCACCGCGCGCCATCCAACACTGTGCTCGTCACCACTGCGCCGTAGCCTGTACCGGTGCACGACCCGAACCCCGAACCCGACGAGCCCGCGGCCCCTGAGCTGGTGGACGCCGAGCGGGCGCCCTCTGTTGAGTCCACTGTGGACTGGGGTGGGCTGCCGGACGGGCTGCGGTCCCGGCTGGCGGAGCTCGCCGCCGACGCGCTCGGGGACATGGCCAAGGTGGACGTGCCGCAGCAGCTGCGGTCGGTGGCGCGGTTCGCGCCCGCGAAGCGCGCCCGGCTGGGCGGGTCGGCGCTGATCTCCGGGTTGAGGTCGTCGGCCAACTTCCGGACCGCCGTGGTCGAGTGGCTGCGCAAGAACCGGCCCTCGACGTTGGAGCTGACGGCGCCGGACCCGGTGACCGCCGCCTCGGCCGCGGTGCTGCTCGGCGACGACGCGGCGCCGCACTACGTGGAGCTGGTGGCCCGCCGGGCCGGTGACGCGGCGCTGCGGCTGGAGCGGGACGCGGCCGTGCTGCGGGCCGAGCGGATGGACGCCGAGCTGGAGCGGCTGCGCGAGGAGCGCGCCCAGACGGCCGGGTTCGCGGAGAAGATCCGCGAGGAGGCCGAGGTCGAGCTGGAACGCCTGCGCAAGCGGTTGCGCGAGCAGGGCGTGCGGCTCAAGGAGGCGAAGGACCGGGCGGAGACGGCCGCCGCCGAGGTCGAGCAGGCCCGAGCCGAGGCGCGGGTGCAGCTGGTGCGGTTGACCGCCGAGCGCGACCGGGAACGGGAGCGCGCCGAGACCGAGCGGGCCAAGGCGGCGCGGGCGGAGGCGGACGCGGACGTCGCCCGCCAGTCCGCCCGCGAGGCCCGGCAGGCCGACGAGGTCCGGCTCGCGCTGCTCGTGGACACCCTCGACGGCGCGGTCAACGGGCTCCGCCGCGAACTCGCGCTCGGAGGCGCGGGGCCGCGTCCGGCCGACCTCGTGCGCGGGGCGAGCGCGGCGCAGGGCGCGGTGGGCCGGGTCGAGGACCCGGCCGCGCTGGACCGGCTGCTCGCGCTGCCCGCCGTGCACCTGATCGTGGACGGCTACAACGTCACCAAGACCGGCTACCCGGACCTGCCGCTGTCCGACCAGCGCGACCGGCTCGTGCACCAGCTCGCCGTGCTGGCCGCGCGCACCGGGGCCGAGGTCACGCTGGTGTTCGACGGCGCGGGCGTGGTCGCCGTGCCCGCCGCCGCCCCGAGGGGCGTTCGGGTGCTGTTCAGCGACCCCGGCGTGCTCGCGGACGACGTGATCCGGGCGCTGGTGACGGCCGAGCCGGAGGGGCGGCCCGTCGTGGTCGTCACGTCCGACCGCGCGGTCGCGGACTCGGTCCGCAGGCGCGGCGCGCACCCGGTGCCGTCGGCGGTACTGCTGGCCAGACTCGGTCGGGTTTGAGGCTTTTCTCACTTCCGCGTGCGGTGTCCGGGGACCCAAGGTCACGCTTGTGCATTTTTTCTCGATCACCAGGTGGACGCGGGCCGCCACTTTTCGTAACCTGGCCGAGACCTCGTGGCAGGTGGCCGTCCATCCTGGGCGGCGACACGGGATCACCGCCGAATCGGCCCGTCGGGGAGCCGTGCCGGACAAGATCGATCTGCGGGCTGCACGACGGATCGGCGCGCCCCGCGCGCCTCGAGTCCGGTCAGCCCCCGGTAGGCGGTTCATCACGAAGGAGACATGCGCGACTGTGGCGTCGCAACGACTCAAGCGCGGTATGCGCGGGGCGATCGCAGCCACTGCGGTTGCCGCCGTGGCAGCGAGCATCGCCCCCGCGTCAGCGGTGGCCCAGCCGAACAGCCCGGCGAACGCTTCCGAGGCGCTGAAGCAGTACAACGAGCTGTCCGAGCAGGCCTCGAAGCTCAACGAAGAACTCCTGCAGGCCGAGGAGAAGCAGGCCCAGAACCAGGAGGAGCTCGACAAGGCCACGGCCGACGTCACGGCGGCCACCCAGGTCGGTGACCAGGCGAAGGCCGACGAGGAGACGTTCCGCCAGCAGGTCGACAAGTTCACCGAGGCGTCCTTCGAGGGCGCGCGGTTCAACCAGCTCTCGGCACTGCTGGTGAGCGACTCGCAGCAGGACTTCCTCAACCGCATGTCGGCGCTCGGCGTGCTCGCCTCGGACAACTTCGAGGCCCTCGACAAGCTCTCGGGCGCGGTGGCGCAGGCGTCGGACGCGACCAGCAAGGCGATCGAGGCCCAGGCCCGCGCGAAGGCGGCCAACGACGAGGCCATCAAGATCACCGAGGACATCAAGAAGCGCGCGGCCGACCTCGACACCCAGAAGAAGGACGTCAAGGCGGCCCTCAACAAGCTGACCGGGACCGAGAAGAAGACGTTGACCGACTCGGGCGACATGGGCGAGATCGCCGTCCCGTCCGGCGCGGCGGGTGCGGCGGTGGCGTTCGCACTCCTCCAGCGCGGTGACGCCTACGTCTACGGCGGCACCGGTCCGGACGGCTGGGACTGCTCAGGGCTGGTCATGAAGGCCTACCAGAACGCGGGCATCAGCATCCCGCGCACCAGCCAGGGCCAGGGCGCGGCGGGCCGTTCGGTCTCGCGCGCCGAGGTCACGGCGGGCGACATCATCGCCTACAACGGCTTCAGCCACGTCGGGCTGGCCATCAGCAACACCGAGATCGTGCACGCGGCGACCGAGGGGGTGCCGGTCAAGATCACCTCGATCGACGCGCCCGGCTCCATCTCGTCCATCCGGCGCATCGCGGGCTGACACGTCCGAACCGGTGAAGGCCACCACACCGACTACCCTCGGCGTGGTGGCCTTCACCGCATCACGGGTACGGGCGGTGCTCGTCGCGGCCATCGTCGCGACGTTCCTCGCCGGACTCGCGCAGGTCGTCCAGCCGGTCGGTGCGTCGACACCCCCGCCACCGGCCGCCCCCGCCGCGGCCGACGTCCGCGAACCCGCCGTCACGGCCCTGCTCGCCCGTCGCGCCGCCGCGCTGCGCGACCGCGACGAAGCCGCGTTCCTGGCCACCGTCGACCCGGCCGACCCCGTGTTCCTCGGCGAGCAGCGCGACCTGTTCCACAACCTCGCGGGCGTCCCGCTCGCCGAGTGGGGCTACGAGGTCGACGCCACCTCCCCGACCACCCCGACCGCCCGGCCCGCCGCCGACGAGCTGTGGGCGCCCGCCGTCCGGCTGCGGTACCGGCTCAGCGGCGTCGACGCCGAGGCCAGCACCCGCCCCATGGGCTACCTGTTCGCCCGGCACGGCGACCGGTGGCTGCTGGCGTCCGACACGGCCGCGGGGGAGACGTGGCGGGGCCCGTGGGACTTCGGCCCGTGCCACGTGCTGACCTCGCCCGCCGGGCTCGTCCTCAGCCATCCCGGCGGTGAGGCGCTGGCGGCGCGGGTCCTCGCCGAACTCGACAGCGCGGTCGCCGTCGTCACCGAGGTGTGGGGCACGGCGTGGCCGCGGCAGGTCGCCGTGCTGGTGCCCGGTGGGCCCGAGGAGATGAGCGCGCTGGTCGGCCCCTCGTTCGCCGTGGGCTCGATCGCCGGGGTCGCGGTCGCGGAGCAGATCGACCCGGTCGCGCACACGGCGAGGGGCCAGCGGGTCGTGCTGAACCCCGCCAGCGCCACTGCGCTGTCCCCGCTCTCCCTGCGCGTGCTGCTCCGCCACGAGATCACCCACGTCGCCGTGCGCGGCAACACCGCCGACGGCGCTCCCATGTGGCTGCTGGAGGGTTTCGCCGACTACGTCGGGTTCCGCGGCAGCGACGTCCCGGCGGCCAGGGCGGCCCCCGCGCTGGCCGCGCGCGTGCGCACCGACCCGCCCACCGAACTGCCGTCCGACGCCGACTTCCGCGGTCCGGCCATGGACCTCGCCTACCAGGAGGCGTGGTCGGTCAACCGCTACCTCGCGGGCCTGCTCGGCGAGCAGGGGCTGATCGCGCTGTACCGGGCGCTCGCCGCGGAGGAGTCCGATGTGGACGGGGTGCTGCGCGCCGCGATCGGTACCGACCGCGCGGGCCTGACCGAGGGCTGGCGGGAGTTCCTGCGGACCGAGTTCTTCCGGTAGGTACCGTAGAGCGGGTGCGTCGGACCCTCCTGGTGACCAATGACTTCCCGCCCCGCCCCGGCGGGATCCAGTCCTACCTGCACGCCTTCGCGTCCCGGCTGCCCGCCGACGACCTGGTCGTCTACGCGCCGTCGTGGGACTCGCCCACCGGCAGCCACCCCGAGTTCGACGCCGCCCAGCCGTTCCAGGTGGTCCGCCACCCCACCAGCCTCATGCTGCCCACCCCGGACGTCCTGCGCCGCGCCACCGAGGTCGTCCGCGCCGAGGGGTGCGACACCGTCTGGTTCGGAGCCGCCGCCCCGCTGGCCCTCCTCGGCCCGTCGCTGCGCAGGGCGGGCGTGGAGCGCGTCCTCGCGTCCACGCACGGCCACGAGGTCGGCTGGTCCATGCTCCCCGGCGCCCGCCAGGCCCTGCGCCGCATCGGCTCGGACGCGGACGTCGTCACCTACGTCAGCAGGTACACCCGCTCCCGGTTCTCCGCCGCCTTCGGCCGCATGGCACCGCTGGAGCACCTGCCGTCCGGAGTGGACACCGACGTGTACCGACCGGACCCGGCCGCCCGCGCCGAGGTGCGCGCCCGCCACGGCCTCGGCGACCGGCCCGTCGTGGTGTGCGTGTCGCGCCTGGTGCCGCGCAAGGGCCAGGACGTGCTGATCCGCGCCCTGCCCGCGATCCGGGACCGGGTGCCCGGCGCGGCACTGCTCATCGTCGGCGGCGGCCCGTACCGGTCCCGGCTGGAAGCGCTGGCCGCGTCCACCGGCGTCGCCGAGCACGTGGTGCTGACCGGCTCCGTGCCGTGGTCGGAGCTGCCCGCCCACTACAACGCGGGTGACGTGTTCGCGATGCCGTGCCGCACCAGGGGGCGCGGCCTGGACGTCGAGGGCCTGGGGATCGTGTTCCTGGAGGCGTCGGCCACGGGGCTGCCCGTGGTCGCGGGCGACTCGGGCGGCGCACCGGAGACGGTGCTCGACCACGAGACCGGTCGCGTCGTGGACGGGCAGGACGTCGCCGAGGTCGCCGACACCGTCGCCGGCCTGCTCGCCGACCCGGAGCACGCGGCGAAGATGGGCGCGCGGGGCCGCCAGTGGGCCTCGGAGCAGTGGAACTGGGACGACCTTGCCGGGCGGCTGCGCGGACTCGTCGACGGCTGAGGGCGGGCTCGGTCGCGGTCCCGTGCTCAGCCGTCGCACCGGCCCGACCTCGCGGTCGCCCTGGACCCGGCTCGATCCGCGGTCGGAACCGGGCCGGACGGGCTCCTCGGGTCGCGCACCGCGTCGAGGCCGGTCGACGCGGTCGGTGTTCGGGCCACTCCTGGTCGACCTCTTCCACCGGGCCGCCACCGGTTCCACGAGCCGTGCGGCGTCAGCGCAACGGCCCGGCGTCAGCCCGCGAGCCCGGTCTCCCGGCGCAACCGGGCCGCGGTGGTCTCCTGCTCCTCCGCCTCCCCGACGTTCCCCAGCACGCGGTGGATCGCCGCCAACTCGGTGCGCGCCACCGCCTCCGTGATCCGCAGCCCGACCTCCAGCGCGATCCCCAACGCCTTCCCGCACAGCTCCAGGGCCTCCTCCGGCGCGCCCAGCAGCCGCCGCGTGGTGGCCAGCCCGATCAACGCCCGCGCCGCCGCGGGCTGGAACCCGATCCGGTCGGCCTTCGTCAGCGCCTGCTGGAACTGCTCGTCGGCCGTCCGCAGCCGTCCGAGCCGGCGGTTCGCCTCCGCCATGACCACGAGCACGTTGGTCGTGGTCTGCTGGTCGCCGCTCTCCGCCAGCTCGTCCAGCGCCCGCCCGGCCAGCGCCAGCGCCTCCACCGGCTCACCCAGGTCCACCTTGGTCACGGCGGTGCTCTCCAGCACGCGCGCCGTGGCCTCGCGGGAGCCGACCTCCAGGCTCAACGCCAGCGCGGTCTCCAACTGCTCCAGCGCCGCGACGGGCTCGCCGCGCAGCCTCAGCACCACGCCGAGGAAGTTGCGGCACGTGGCCTCGCTGCCCTTGAGCCCCTTCGTGCTGCTGATCTTCACCGACTCGGTCAGGTGCGTGTACGCCTCGGCCAGGTCGCCGGTCTCGATCGCCAGCATGCCCAGGCTGATCAACACGGTGCTGTGCCCCGACTTCACGCCGTTGGGCCCGCGCTTGAGGTCCAGGCACAGCGTGAGCACCCGCCGGGCCTCGGCCAGGTCGCCGGACTCCATGTGCACGAGCCCGAGGTTGTTCAGCGCGCCCGTCTCGGCGGCGGCGTTGCCCAGGGACCGGTGCAGTTCCAGCGCCTGCTGGTAGTGCGACGCGGACGTGGCGAACTCGCCGAGCTTCCAGTGCAGCGTGCCGAGGTTGCCGTGCATCGCGGCCTCGGCGGGCAGGTCGCGCTCCGCGTGGGCGGCGCGCAGGCCGTAGCGGGCGGTGACGAGCCACTCGCTGACGTGCTTGCCGATCCACAGGTAGCCGCGCAGCGCGTCGGCGAGCCGCCACGACATCGACGCCGGGCCCTGCTCGGTGGCCGACCGGATCGCCTCGGTGAGGTTCCCGCGCTCCCCGTCCAGCCACCGCAGCGCCTGCGTCGCGACGGTGATCCTGGGCAGCCGCACGGACGTCGCCTCGCCGCTCGGCAGCCGCAGCAGGTCCGGGTACAGCAGCTCGGCGCACTGGTCGACGGACCGGACGTAGAACTCCAGCAGGCGGACGCGGGCGGCCTCCTGCTCGCTCTCGTCGTCCTGCGCGGCCCGCCGCTTCGCCGCGAACAGCATGAGCTGGTCGTGGAACTGGTAGCGCCCCGGCGACGGCTTCAGCAGCAGGTGGGCGCTGCTGAGCTGGGCGAGGAGCCGGGTCGCCACCGGCACGTCGACGTCGGCCACGTTGGCGGCGGCCTCGGCGGTGAAGTCGTGCCCCGGCACGAGGCTCAGCAGCCGGAACAGGCGCTGCTGCTCCTCGGGCAGCGCGGAGTAGGCGAGGTCGACGGCGGCCAGCGGCTCGTCGGCGGGCAGTTCGGCCAGGTAGCTCGCGACCGTGCCACCGGGGGTGGTGGCCACGTTCGCCGCGGCCACGCGCAGCGCCAGCGGCAGGTGCGCGCAGCGGCGCGCCAGCTCCTCCACGGACGCGCCGTCGGAGCCCGCGCCCAGGATCCCGGTCAGCAGCTCGGCCGACTCGGGCGGCTCCAGCGCCTCCACCGCGAGCCGCCGCGCGCCGTTCATCGCGATCAGGCCGCGCAGGTCGTCGCGGCTGGTGACGATCACCGGGCAGCTGGCCGCGCCGGGCAGCAGCGGGCGCACCTGGTCCGGCGCGGAGGCGTTGTCCAGCACCAGGAGCATCCGCCTGCCGGTCAGCAGCGACCGGAACAGGGTGCTCTGCTCCTCGGCCTCCAGGGGGATCTGCTGCGGGGGCACGCCGAGCGCGCGCAGGAACCGCGCCAGCACGTCCACGGTCGTGGTGGGCGGCCCCAAGCCGTAGCCGCGGAGGTCGACGTACAGCCTGCCGTCGGGGAACCGGTCGCGCAGCAGGTGCGCCACGTGCACGGCGAGCGAGGTCTTCCCGACGCCCGCCGGACCGGACAGCGTCACGATCGGCACGGCGGTGCCGGGGTCCTCCGACGCGATCAGCTCGACCACCCGCCGCGCCAGCTCCTCGCGGCCGACGAAGTCGGCGAGGTCGCCGGGCAGCCTGCCCGGAAGCTGCTCCTCGGGGGGATCGGCCCTCGGCGCGGCCAGCTGCGGGTCGCCGGTCAGGATGGCCTGGTGCACGGCCCGCAGGTCCTCGCCGGGGTCGACGCCGAGCTGCTCGTCCAGCATCCGGCCGACCTGGCGGTAGACCTCCAGCGCCTCGGCCTGGCGGCTGCTGCGGTAGAGCGCGAGCATCAGCTGCGCCCAGAACCGCTCCCGCAGCGGGTGGTCCACGGTCAGCCCGCGCAGCACGGACACGAGCTGCTCGTGGTTGCCCAGCGCCAGCTCCACGTCGACGTGCTGCTCGCGCAGCTCCGTCAGCGCCTCGGTCAGGCGGGGCGCCTCGTGGCGGTGCAGCGCCTCCGACGGCACGTCCGACAGCGCGGGTCCCCGCCACAGCGCGATGGTCTCGACGCAGATCGCCCGCGCGCCCTCCAGGTCGCCCGCCTCGGCCGCCTCGCGCGCCCGTGCCGCGCCCGCGGTGAACCGGTGCACGTCGATCCGGTCGGGAGGAACGGAGAGCTGGTAGCCCGAGGGGGTCGTGGTGATCGAGGACGGCTCGCCCAGCACCTGCCGCAGCCGCATCACGTACGTCTGCAACGTCCCGCGGGTCCGCTCGGGGGGCGCGTCGCCCCACAGCGCCTCGACGAGGTCGGGGATCGGGACGACGCGGTTCGCGTTCAGCAGCAGGCACGCCAGCAGCGCGCGGTGCTTGCCTGCCCGGATCGGGACCACCCGGCCGTCCCGGCGGACCTCCAACGGTCCCAGCAGCCGGAACTCACCAGCCGATCCCATGATCAATCCCCTCGACCCGTTCACCGCCCCCAAGCCTATTCGGGCGCTGACGGCAGGTGTCATTGCGGCGTCAGCGATACGACAGAGCGGTACGGCACTCTAGGGGACGTCCCGGTTGGGGGATCGGGACGCATACTTCATCGGGTCCGCTGAACAGCGGATACGCGATCCACTGGGGGTCGGGTGGCTCACGGTCTCACCATCGTGAGCCACCCGTCTTAAACTTCGGGCCGTCTTGCGGAAGACGGCCCCGCCGGGGGCGGCCACGGCCGGGCCGCCCCCCTCTTCGTCCCTACCTCGTGTAGATCGCCGTGATGTCGTCGGCGTACTTGCCCGCGACGATCGTCCGGCGCAGCTTGAGGCTCGGCGTGATCTCCCCGCTCGCCTCGGTGAAGTCCGCGGGCAGGATCCGGAACTTCTTGATCGCCTCGGCCTTGGACACGGCCAGGTTCGCCTCGTCCACGGCCGTCTGGATCTCCCCGACGAGGGCCGCGTCGTCGACCAGGTCGGCGACGGTCACGTCCTCGCCCTTGTCGTTCTGCTTCTTCCAGGTGGGGAAGAACTCCGGGTCGATCGTGATCAGCGCGCCGATGAACGGCTGCGCGTCGCCGACCACCATGCACTGGCTGATCAGCGGGTGCGCGCGGAGCCGGTCCTCCAGCACGGCGGGGGAGACGTTCTTGCCACCCGCGGTGACGATGATCTCCTTCTTGCGACCGGTGATCTTCAGGAAGCCCTCGTCGTCCAGCTCGCCGATGTCGCCCGAGTGGAACCAGCCGTCCTCCAGCGACTCCTTCGACGCCTCGGCGTTGTTCCAGTAGGCGCGGAACACCACGTCGCCCTTGATCAGGATCTCGCCGTCGTCGGCGATCCGGATCGAGGTGCCGCCGATCGGCAGGCCGACGGTGCCGACGCGGAACGCCTTGCTCGTGTTCACGGCGCACGCGGCGCTGGTCTCGGTGAGGCCGTAGCCCTCGAACACCGGCACGCCGATGCCGCGGAAGAAGTGCGCGAGGCGCTCGCCCAGCGGCGCGCCACCCGACACCGCGGCGATGCAGCGACCGCCGAGCGCGGCCTGGAGCTTCGAGTAGACGAGCTTGGAGAACAGCGCGTGCTTGGCCTTGAGCACCAGGCCGGGGCCGCCCTTGTCGATCGCCTGGCTGTACTCGACGGCGGTCGCCTCGGCCGCGTCGAAGATCTTGCCCTTGCCGCCCGCGTTGGCCTTCTGCTTGGCGCCGTTGTAGACCTTCTCGAACACCCGCGGCACCGCCACGACGAAAGACGGCCGGAACGAGGCCAGGTCCTCCACGAGGTTCTTCACGTCCGAGGTGTGGCCCAGCGTCACCCGCGCGTACACGCCGCACACGGCCAGCGAGCGCGCCAGGATGTGCGCGAGCGGCAGGAACACCAGCAGCGAGTTGCCCGCCATCAGCAGCTCGGGGAACGCGACCAGCGCGCCCCTGACCTCCGCCAGCAGGTTGCGGTGGGTCAGCTCGCAGCCCTTGGGGCGCCCGGTCGTGCCGGACGTGTAGACCAGCGTCGCGGTGTCGTCGGCGCCGAGCTTGCGCCTGCGCTCGCGCACGTCGTCGTCGGACGACTCGGCGCCCAGCGCCGTCAGCTCGTCGATCGCGCCCGCGGCCCCGTCGGAGCCCGGCCCCTCGATCTGCCACACGTGGCGCACCTCGGGCAGCCGGTCCACGACCGAGTCGACGGTCGCGCGGTGCGCCGACGTCTCGATGAAGATCGCCTTGGCGGCGGAGTCGGACAGGATCCACTCCACCTGCTCGGCCGACGAGGTCTCGTAGATGGGCACGACGACACCACCGGCGGACCAGATGGCGAAGTCGAGCAGGGACCACTCGTAGCGGGTCTTCGACAGCAGGCCGATGCGGTCACCGGGCTGCACGCCGGACGCGATCAGCCCCTTGGCCACGGCGAGGACCTGCGCGGCGAAGTCACGAGCGGTGACGTCGACCCAGGTGCCGTCGACGCGGCGGCGGAAGCTGACGGCGTTGCCGAAGCGCTCCGCGTTCGCCCACACCATGTCGGTGAGGTTCTCCTCGGCAGCCACGGGGCTGGTGGCGGGGACGCTGAACTCACGCACGTCAACCTCCGGACGGTTGTTTGTTACCGGTGGGGAAACTTAGCCTGTGATTCCGGCTATACACCAGGCCGGTGGGGTGTTCCGTGACCGTGTCGTGGCACTCTTCCCAGCCGTGGCGAGTGTGGACGTGGTGGACGAGACCTTCCTGGTGGTGCCGCGAGCGGTGGTCGCCGCCGCTTTCGCACCGCCCTCCGCCTGGCGCCGGTTCTGGCCCGATCTCGATCTCCACGTCTATCTGGACCGCGGTGAGCAGGGTCTTCGCTGGACCGTCGGCGGCGCCCTGACCGGCACGATGGAGGTCTGGCTGGAGCAGGTGCTCGACGGCACCCTGCTGCACTACTTCCTGCGCGCCGAGCTGCCGGACGACGTGCCCGCCAAGCGCGTCCGCCGCGAGGTCCGCCGCCGCCAGCTCGCGGCCAAGGAGGTCTCCCTCGGCCTCAAGATGACCTTGGAAGCAGGTCGCGCTCCGGGGTGCCCGCCGCCCGTGTCGTAGGTTTGGGGTGTGCGGGTTCACGTCGTCTCCGATGTCCACGGCAACACCGAAGCGCTGGCCCGCGCGGGGGACGGCGCCGACGCGCTCGTCGTCCTGGGCGACCTGGTCGACTTCGTCGACTACCACGACCACGGCCGGGGCATCCTCGGCCAGGTGTTCGGCGCCGAGAAGGTGGGCGTCTTCGCCGAGCTGCGCCGCGGACCGACGGGCCCGGAGACCGGCCTGTTCCTCCGGTCGCTCTGGGGCAGCCTGGACGACCCGCGCGCCGTCGTGGACGAGGCCGTGCGCACCCAGTACGCCGAGATGTTCGCCGCCATGACGACCCCCACCTACGCCATCCCCGGCAACGTCGACTCGCCCGCGCTGTGGCCGGAGTTCGCGCGGGAGGGCCTGCACATGGTCGACGGGCAGGTGGTCGACATCGGCGGCCTGCGGTTCGGCTTCGCCGGTGGCGCGCTGCTGGGCAAGGGCCACGTCCTGCGCCCGGACGCCCCCTGGATCCCGTACCTGCGCTACGAGGACGACTTCGCCGCCGCGATCGACGGGCTGACCGACGTCGACGTCTTCTGCACCCACATCCCGCCGTCGGTGGCCGAACTCACCTACGACGTGGTCGCCAGGCGCGCGGAGGTGGGCTCGCGGGCGCTGCTGGACGCCATCCGCCGCGAGCGACCGCGGTGGTCCGTCTTCGGCCACGTCCACCAGCCGATGTCGCGCAGGGTCCGGATCGGCCGGACCGAGTGCGTCAACGTCGGCCACTTCCAGCGGCTGGGCAGGCCGTACGCGTTGACTTGGTGAACTACCGGGTAACCTCCTGCGCATGGCCGACGAGTCCACCCAGTCAATCGTGATCGACGCTCCGCCGGAGGCAATCCTGGCGGTCATCGCGGACTTCGAGTCGTACCCGGACTGGGCGAACGGGGTGAAGCGCACCGAGGTGCTCGAATCCCGTGAGGACGGTCGGGCCGCGCAGGTGAAGTTCAACATCGACCAGGGCCCCATCAAGGACGAGTACGTGCTGGCCTACGACTGGGCCGCCGACGGCGTCGGCTGGAACCTGGTCAAGGGCAACATGCAGAAGTCCCAGCAGGGCAGCTACCGCCTGAAGGCCACCGGCGGCGGCACCGAGGTGACCTACACGCTGTCCGTGCAGCTCGTGGTGCCGATGATCGGCCTGTTCCGCCGCAAGGCCGAAAAGATGATCATGGACACCGCGCTGAAGGAGCTCAAGCGGCGCGTGGAAAACGCTGGATGACCCGCGTCCTGCTCTTCACCGGCAAGGGCGGCGTCGGCAAGACGACGCTCGCCGCCGCCACCGCGGCCCAGCTCGCCGCCGACGGGCGCAAGGCGCTCGTCGTCTCGACCGACCCCGCGCACTCCCTCGGTGACGCGCTCGGCGTCCCCCTCGGCGGTCAGCCGTCCGAAGTGGACTCCGGGCTCTACGCCGCGCAGATCGACCCGCGCGGCCTCGTGGACGACGCCTGGCGCGACCTGCGCGGCCACCTGCGCACCATCCTCGCGGGAGCGGGCGTCGACGAGCTGGACGCCGAGGAGCTGACCGTCCTGCCCGGCGTCGAGGAGCTGCTGGCGCTGGCCGAGGTGCACCGCCTGTCCCACGCGGGTCCGTGGGAGACCGTCGTGGTCGACTGCGGCCCGACCGCCGAGACGCTGCGGCTGCTCTCCCTCCCCGAGGCCTTCGCGGGCTACCTCGAACGCCTCTTCCCGACCCACCGGCGCGTCGTGCGCGGCCTGCTCGCGGGCGTCGCGGGCACGGCGACCGTGGAGAAGTGGGACGCCACCGCCGACGCCCTCAGCAGGCTCGCCGAGCACCTCGACGCCCTCCGGGCCATGCTCGCCGACCAGACCACGACGAGCGTCCGCCTCGTCCTCACGCCCGAGCGCGTGGTCGCCGCCGAGACCCGCCGCACGCTCACCGCGCTCGCGCTCCAGGGCATCCGCGTCGACGGCGTCGTGGCCAACCGCCTCGTGCCCGACCCCGGCTCCGACGGGGGAGCGGCGGCGACGTGGCTGCGCACCCGCCGCGGGGAGCAGGACGCCGTGCTGTCCGAGCTGCGCCAGTCCGCCGAGCTGACCGGCATGGGCGACGTGCGGGTCGTCGACCACCGCGCCTCCGAGCCCGTCGGGGTGCGGGCGCTGCTCGACGTGGCCGCCGAGCTGTACCGGGGCGCCGACCCGCTGCGCGGCGTCGAGGCGTCCACCGCCCCGATGCTGGAGGTCAGCGGCGGTGGCCGGGGCACCGAGGCCGAGTACCTGCTGCGCATCGTGCTGCCGCTCGGCGAGGACACCGAACTGGACCTGGCGCGGGTCGGCGACGAACTGGCCGTCACCGTCGACGGCAGGCGCAAGCTGGTGGCGTTGCCGTCGCTGCTGCGCCGGTGCGTCGTGACCGGCGCCGAGATGGACGAGACCGGGCTGGCGGTCAGCTTCCGCCCCGACCCCAACCTGTGGATGCGGTGACCCTGTGGCGGACGACAAGACGGCCAAGCTGGTCGAGGAACTGCGGCTGCTGATCGACGTGGCCGCCGAACGCGCCCAGCCGTGGCTCCAGCGGATCGCCACCGAGGGCGCCGCCGACCACAACCCGCGGACCTGCGGCTGGTGCCCGGTCTGCAACGCGGCGGCCCTGATCAAGGGCGACCGCTCGGAACTGGCCGCGAAGGCCGCCGAGCACGTCTCCGGCCTGCTCACCCTGCTCCGCATGGCGTTGAGCGACCCCGGCGACACCCCCGCCCAGCCCGAGCCCCGCTCGGACGAACCGCGGGTCCAGCACATCCAGGTGGTGCGCCGGAAGCCCGACCAGGGTTCGCGGTGCTGACCGTCGGCGTCGACATCGGCGGCACCAGCGTCCGAGCGGGCGTCGTCAACGCCGACGGTGCTGTGATCGACATCACCCGCGCCCTCACGCCTGCCCAGGAGGGCCCGCTGGAGGACGCCATCACCACGGCCGTCGCCGAGCTGGCGACCAGGCACCACATCTCCGCGGTGGGCCTGGCCGTGGCGGGCTTCGTGGCCACCGACCGCCGCACCGTCCGCTTCGCCCCCCACCTGGCCTGGCGCCAGGCCCCGGTGGCCCAACGCCTGTCCCAGCGCATCGGCCTGCCGGTCGTGCTGGAGCACGACGCCAACGCCGCGGCACTGGCCGAACACCGCTTCGGCGCGGCCAGGGGCGCGGGGGTAGCGGTCATGGTCGCCCTGGGCACGGGCATCGGCGGCGCGCTGCTCATCGACGGCAAGGTCTACCGAGGAGCTCACGGCGTAGCCCCGGAACTGGGCCACCTGCGCCTGGTCCCGGACGGCAGGCCCTGCCCGTGCGGCAAGAACGGCTGCTGGGAGCGCTACTGCAGCGGCACGGCGCTCAGCACCACAGCGGTCGAACTGCTGGCGAAGAACCCCGGCGTCTCCACCGTCCTGGTCAGGGAAGCGCTGAAGGACTCCCGAGCCATCACCGGCAGAAGAGTGGCCGCGGCAGCGAGGGACGGTGACCCACTAGCCCTGCGCGCCATGTCCGACCTGGCAAAATGGCTCGGAGACGGCCTGACCCTGGTAGCCGACGTCTACGACCCGGAAATGGTCGTCATCGGCGGAGGAGTCTCGGAATCAGCGCCGCTGTTCCTGGACGAAGCCCGCGAACGCTACGCCGAAACCATCACCGGCACAGGCCACCGCCCACTGGCCAGGATCCGCACGGCTCAACTAGGGGACGACGCGGGCCTGGTAGGAGCAGCGACCCTGGCCAGGGACCTCGCAGACCACACCAGCCCCAACGGCCACAAGCGCCAGAACTAGAGCCAGCACAACGCAACGGGACCGGCAGGCACAACGGGACCGGCAGAACCACACGGACCCGCGGGCGAACGACCTGCTGGACCACAACGCAAGGTGACCCGCCGCCCTGAACCGCGGCCGATTCTACTCGGGGGATTCGCCCCTTGAAATTTGTCGGCAAGGGCTTCCCGCCTGCCCTTCTAAGCCCGACAAAGGGGCAAATCGAGGGGCCCCCGAGTCGAATCGTCCACACCACGCTGGGACTAGCGCTACACCAATCGCCGGGACCCGGCGCCAAGACCACACGCCGGGACCAGCGGCCAACCTAGAGAACCGCCCCGTCATCCCACCCGGAATCCGGCGGTGGCCCAGGCTTCACCCGCATCACCAGCCACCCGACCCCACCGCACAGCACCACCAACGCCACCGGCACGCTCACCTGCGTGGACAGCCCGAACAGCTGGGGCACCACCAGCAGCACCACCCCCACCGCGATCACCACCAGAGCGGCGATCGTCCCCGCCCTCAACCGGGGCAGGGGCGGCGGATCCGGCGGCACGAAGTGCGCGTCGTCGTCGTCATCCTCCTCCGGCTCGGGCACCGCGACCCGCGGCTGCCCCTCCGGGCGGATCCCGGCGGCGACCGGTTCGTCAGCGGGTTCGTCGAACGGGGGCGGGTCGGGCCAGTTGGCGCCCATCCCGTCCCGTTCCAGGCTCGCGACGATTTCGGCGAAGGCCGCGTCCACGTCCTCGGGGCCGTCGGTCGAGTCGCGTCGGGAATCCATCGGCGTGCTCCAGCCCTCCCGTGTCCGGGCGTCGTCTTTTCCCTGTCATCGTCCCACGTGCTCCCGGCGTTCCGGGCTACGGCAGCCGGGCGGATGTGCACCCGGATCTTCTGGCGACGCGTGTTCGTTGTGCCTTGTGCCGTCGGCTACGTAGGCTGAGGTCGGATCAAGGTCGGTGAGGGAGGCGCTCCCAGCAGTGCTGTACTGGTTGATGAAGCACATTTTTCTCGGACCCCTGCTGAAGGTGTTCTTCCGCCCCCGGATCATCGAGGGCGCCGAGAACATCCCGAAGGAGGGGGGCGCCATCCTGGCGAGCAACCACCTCGCGGTGTCCGACTCCTTCTTCCTGCCGCTGAAGCTGTCGCGGAGGGTGACGTTCCCGGCCAAGATCGAGTACTTCACGGGGAAGGGCGTCAAGGGCTGGTTGCAGAGGTCGTTCATGTCCGGTGTCGGCCAGGTGCCGATCGACCGGTCGAGCGCGTCGGCGGCCCAGGGCGCGCTGTCCACCGGTGTGCGGATCCTGCGCGAGGGCAAGCTGCTCGGCATCTACCCCGAGGGCACGCGGTCGCCGGACGGCCGCCTGTACAAGGGCAAGGTCGGCGTCGCCTGGATCGCGCTGGAGGCGGGCGTGCCGGTGATCCCGGTCGCGATGTTCGGCACCGACAAGGCGAACCCGATCGGCTCCCGCATGTGGAAGCCGACCCCCATCACGATCAAGATCGGCAAGCCGCTCGACTTCTCCCGCTACGAGGGCCTCTCGGGCGACCGGTTCGTGCTGCGGTCGATCACCGACGAGATCATGTACGCGCTGATGGAGCTGACCGGCCAGGAGTACGTGGACGTCTACGCGGCGAAGGCCAAGGAGGACCAGGCGGCGGCCGAGGCCGGGACCGTCGAGGTGCCGCCGCGGTCCGCCACCGGGGCGGTCGATCGCGTGCCCGAGACGAAGGCGGGCTGAGCGGCCACTTAGGGTGGGCCCGGTGCGTTTCTTCTACGACTGCGAATTCATCGAGGACGGCCAGACCATCGACCTGATCTCGATCGGTGTGGTGACCGAGGAAGGCGATGAGTTCTACGCGGTCTCGACCGAGTTCGACCCCGCCAAGGCGGGTCCCTGGGTGCGCAACAACGTGCTCAACCAGCTCCCGCCGCCCGCCGACCCGACCTGGCGCAGCCGGGAGAAGCTCCGGCGCGACCTGCTGGACTTCCTCGGCGGCCCCAAGGCGGCCCGCGACGAGGTGGAGCTGTGGGCGTGGTTCGCGGCGTACGACCACGTCGCCCTCGCCCAGCTCTGGGGTGCCATGCCCGCGCTGCCGCGCAGCCTGCCGCGCTTCACCCGCGACCTCCGGCAGCGCTGGGACGACGTCGGCAGGCCCAGGCTGCCGCAGCCCCCGGCCGACGCGCACGACGCGCTCGCGGACGCGCGGCACAACCTGGCACGCTGGAAGGTGATCGAACAGGAGCGGAAGAAGCGCGGGTTCCCGGTCGCCTGAGCACAGAAATGTGTCCGCGGTGTTGCTGCACCGATCCAGTCCGTGACACGCTTCGGGCTCCGAGGTAGTGACGCCGGGCACTGGCGCCCTGAGCGGCACTCGACCAAACGGTCTTCGAGAGAGATTGGGCGAAGCAGATGCGCATCGGTGTGCTCACTGGCGGCGGGGACTGCCCTGGCCTGAACGCGGTCATCAGGGCCGTTGTTCGCAAGGGTGTCGAGGTCCACGGCTGGGACATCGTCGGCTTCCGCAACGGGTGGCAGGGGCCGATCGAGGGGCTGACGAAGTCCATCGGCCTCGCGGACGTCGAGGACATCCTGACCAGGGGTGGCACGATCCTCGGCTCGTCGCGGACGAACCCGTACAAGGTCGACGGCGGCGTCGACAAGATCCGCAAGGTGCTCTCCGACGAGGGCGTCGACGCGCTGATCGCGATCGGCGGCGAGGACACCCTCGGCGTCGCGAAGCGCCTCACCGACGACGGCATCGGCGTCGTGGGCGTGCCGAAGACCATCGACAACGACCTCGGCGCGACCGACTACACCTTCGGCTTCGACACCGCGGTGCACATCGCGACCGAGTCGATCGACCGGCTGCGCACCACCGCCGAGTCGCACCACCGCGCGCTCGTCGTCGAGGTCATGGGCCGCCACGCGGGCTGGATCGCGCTGCACTCCGGTCTCGCCGGTGGCGCGAACGTCATCCTCGTCCCCGAGCGCCCCTTCAGCGTCGAGAAGGTCGTCAACTGGGTCGAGCAGCGCTTCGAGAAGCAGTACGCGCCGATCATCGTCGTGGCCGAGGGCGCTGTGCCCGAGGGCGGCGCCGAGGTCCTGCACTCCGGTGAGAAGGACGCGTTCGGCCACGTCCGCCTCGGTGGCGTCGGCACCTGGCTCGCGGAGGAGATCGCCGAGCGCACCGGCAAGGAGTCCCGCGCGGTCGTGCTGGGCCACACCCAGCGCGGCGGCATCCCGACCGCGTACGACCGCGTCCTCGCGACCCGCTTCGGCCTGCACGCGGCCGACGCCGTCGCCGACGGCGACTTCGGCGTGATGGTGGCGCTGCGCGGCACCGAGATCGTCCGCGTCAAGCTGGCCGAGGCGACCGCCGAGCTGAAGACGGTCCCCGCGCACCGCTTGGCCGAGGCCGAGGTCTTCTTCGGTTAAATGGCCGCTGCTCCGCAGACGGCGGCTCGGCCGCCTGTAGTCGGCACGTCGAGCCTCGATCTTCTCGAGCCGGGCAGAGACCTCGTCCCCGCCCGGCTCGAGAAAATGGCGACACGACCTACCGACGCGGCCTCGCGTGGGTAGACCTGTTCTGAGAGAGGGCCCCGAGGTTTCCTCGGGGCCCTCTTCGCGTCAGTACGCTCCCAGGTCCAGGTACGCGGCGAAGGTGCCCAGCCAGTGCTCGGCCGCGTAGCCGTGGCCGAACACGTAGCGCCACCCCGCCTCGCGGTGCGCCTCGGCCGACGTCGCCGCCAACTCGCGGTAGCGGTGGCCTTCGGGCAGCGCCTCGGCGATGGCCTTCCAGTTCCAGGCCCGCGACAGCGCGAGCCCCGACAGGTGCGAGCCGTACGGATCGGCCGGGTCGTCCACGGGTACGGGTTCCCGCAGCACCTTCCACCGCGCCTCGTCCAGGTTCGGCAGGAACGCCGAGAACCAGGCCGCGAACTCGTCGGTGCCCAGCACCCGCCGCATCAGGTCCGACTCGACCAGCGCGGGGGACAGGAAGTCCGCCGCGTCCGGCTCGAACCCGCCGTAGCCGGAGTCCTCGCGGTGCCACCGCAGCGCCGCCTCGGCGCACGCGTCGGCCAGCTCGTCGTCGCCGACGGCCCGCGCCGCGTCCAGCACCAGGCCCGTCGCGAACGCCGTGTTGCCGTGCGTGCCGGTCCGCATGGGCAGCCGCGCCGTGCTCACCCACGCCAGGAACCGGTCGCGCAGCACGGTCGCCAGCGGGGCCAGCGCGGCCGACCAGCGCAGGGCGTCGTCCGAACCCCACGTGCGCAGCTCCGCGTCCAGCACCAGCAGCCAGCCCCAGCCGTACGGGCGCTCCCAGTGCTTGCCGCGCGGCCCGCGGAAGAACTCGGCCTCCACCTCGCACTTCTCCGGCGTGAGCAGGGAGTCCAGCACCGCGACGGCGTCGGCCGCCCCGTCCAGCGCGGGCCGCAGCCGCAGCAGCCGCACCGCGAGCCACGTCTGGTGCACGCACGAGTGCCAGTCGTACGACCCGGCGAACACCGGGTGCAGGACGCGGTGCGGCACCAGCTCCTCGTCGGAGGTGATCACCATCGTCCAGTGCACGGGGTGGTCCCGTTGGACGTTGGCCACAGCGGTCTCCAGCAGCCGTGCGGCCGTAGAATCATCCAATCGGGTGGAATTCATGGTGTTCATCATGCAGGCGATCCGGCGTCTCGTGCACAGGCCTTCCGTCGGCTTCGTCACCGCGGAGTCACTGCGGAAACCCCCAGCGCGTCTCTCAGTGTGGAACACATACCCTGTTCACTGTGAACTGGACCGTGGACGTGCCCGTGGACACGCTTCCCGAGCTACCGCCGCTGCCGCCTGAGATGCGTTCTCAGCTGGACGCCGCTCTGGCTCGCCCGGCTGCCCAGCAGCCGGAGTGGCCGGATCCGGAGCAGGTGCGGAAGGTGCGCACAGTGCTCGAGAGCGTTCCACCGATCACCGTGCCCGCCGAGATCGACCGGCTGCGCGGCAACCTGGCCGAGGTCGCTCGCGGCGAAGCCTTCCTCCTCCAGGGGGGCGACTGCGCGGAAACCTTCGCCGACAACACCGAGCCGCACATCCGCGGCAACATCCGGACGCTGCTCCAGATGGCCGTCGTCCTCACCTACGGCGCCAGCGTGCCCGTGGTGAAGGTCGGCCGCATCGCGGGCCAGTACGCCAAGCCGCGCTCGTCCGGCATCGACGCGCTCGGCCTCCCGTCCTACCGCGGCGACATCGTCAACTCGCTCGTGGCGACCCCGGAAGCCCGCGTGCCGGACCCGTCGCGCCTGGTCAGGGCGTACGCGAACGCCAGCGCCGCGATGAACCTGCTGCGCGCGATGACCAGCGCGGGCATGGCCGACCTGCACCGCCTGCACGACTGGAACAAGGACTTCGTCCGCACCAGCCCCGCGGGTGAGCGCTACGAGGCCCTGGCCGCCGAGATCGACCGCGGCCTCCGCTTCATGTCGGCGTGCGGCGTGAACGACATGTCGCTGCACACCACCGAGATCTTCGCCTCGCACGAGGCGCTGCTGCTCGACTACGAGCGCGCCCTGCTGCGGCTCGACACGACGAACGACGAGCCCAGGCTGTACGACCTGTCGTCGCACTTCCTGTGGATCGGCGACCGCACCAGGCAGCTGGACGGCGCCCACATCGCGTTCGCGGAGATGCTGTCCAACCCCATCGGCCTCAAGATCGGCCCCTCCACCACCCCGGAGATGGCCGTCGAGTACGTCGAGCGCCTCGACCCGCGCCGCGAAGCGGGCAGGCTCACCCTCATCTCGCGCATGGGCAACAACAAGGTCCGCGACCTGCTGCCCGCCATCGTCGAGAAGGTCACCGCCTCCGGCCACCAGGTCATCTGGCAGTGCGACCCGATGCACGGCAACACGCACGAGTCGTCCACGGGCTACAAGACGAGGCACTTCGACCGGATCGTCGACGAGGTCCAGGGCTTCTTCGAGGTCCACCGCGGCCTCGGCACCCACCCCGGCGGCATCCACATCGAACTGACCGGTGAGGACGTCACGGAGTGCCTGGGCGGCGCCCAGGAGATCTCCGACGCCGACCTGGCAGGCCGCTACGAAACCGCCTGCGACCCGCGCCTGAACACCCAGCAGTCGCTGGAACTGGCGTTCCTGGTCGCGGAGATGCTCCGCTCGTAGTTCCCAGGACAACGCGAAGCGGCCCCGACACCACTGGTGTCGGGGCCGCTTCCTCGTGTTAGACGATCGTTCCGGGTGTCACGACGGGCAGGCCCTCGATGAAAGCGGCTTGGGCGAGGCGCTTGTCGTAGGTGATGAACTGCGTCAGCGTCGAGCCGAGCATCGCCGCCGTGGCGAGGTGCAGGGCGTCCAGGGTGCGCAGGTGCTCACCCGGCAGCGCCGCGGCGTGGCGGATGCTCCCCTTGAGGGGCAGTCGGGCAATCCTCTCCAGGAGGACCGCGGCGTGATCGCGGGCCGGTTGGCCCTCGCCGTTGCGGGTGAGCGCCCGGCCGACTTCGACATGTGCCAATTCGCTGCTGAGCAGCACCGCCGTGCTTCGCAGCACGTGGGTTCGCAGCGCCTCGCTGCATTCCTCGGTTCGGACGAGCTTCACCAGCGCGCAGGAATCCAGGTAGATCATCGGGTTTCTTCCTCGCGCATTTCGATCAGGACCTCGGACAGTGACCTCCGGTGCGGGTGGGCGGGCAGCGGTGGATTCGCGAGGATCCACCGCCTCAGCTCCGCTTGCTCTTCCCGCCAGTCCGAATGCAGGATCCCGGCCTTGATCAGGCCTTGTGTCATTACGTCGGTCATGCTTTGAGGGGTGATGACGGCGATCGTCACCCCGGAGTCCACCACTTCGACCGTCTCACCCGCGGCGACCCGGTCCAGCACTTCCGCTGGATCGCCCAGCAGTTCGGCCGCGGTCACCCGCGTGATTTCCACAACGTCCACGATTGCACGCTAGCAGTCGTTCGGCAAGAAATAGCGATTCCAACCCCATTGTGCGAATTGTTCGGGGGAATTGACCATTGGTCAATTCCCCCGAACAACCGTCACAGCGCGGTGAGCGTAATCCGAGAACCCTTCTCGACCTTCGTCCCGGACGGCACCGACTGGTTCAGCACGGTCGCGTTCCCGTTCCGGCTGAACTGGAGGTCCACCTTCAGCCCGAGGTCTTCGAGCTGCTTCTTCGCGTCCTTCAGCCGCTTGCCCTCGACCTGCGGCACGGTCACCTGCTCGGGCGCCGACGACAGCACCACGGTCACCCGCTTGTTGCCGCCCGCGGGAACGGTGGTGTTGGCCGGGGGATCGGTGCGCACGACGCGACCGCCCTCGACGTTGCCGTTCTTCTCCGGTGGCCCCTCGACGGGTTCGAAACCCTGCGAGGTGAGTTCGGCGAAGGCCTCGTCCTTGGTCTTGCCCGCCACGTTCGGCACGGGCTTGGGCTGGGAGCCCTTGCTCAGCACGATGATCACCGTGGAGCCGACCTTGACCTCGGTCCCCGGAGCGGGCTTCAGCGTCAGGACCTTGCCCTTGGCCACGGAGTCGCTGAACGCGTCGTCCTCGGGGTTCAGCGCGGACTTCAGGCCGCCCTGCTCGATGTCCTTCTGCACCGCGGCCGGGTCGGCGCCCGTCTGCACGGTCGGCACCACGGGCTTGCCGAGCGACACGAACACCTTCACGGCGTCGCCGCGCAGCTTCTCGGTGCCCTCGGGCGGCTCGGTCCGGAGCACCTTGCCCCTGGGCACCGTGTCGCTGGCCTCCAGCGAGATCGTGGACTTCAGCGACGCGCCCTGGAGGAGCACGACGGCGCTCTCCTCCTCGTTGCCGATCACGCCGGGCACGGAGGTGAACCGGCCGCTGCCCATCCACCAGGCGGTGACGCCCACGAGGATCGCCAGGACGACGACGAGGCTGACCCAGAGGGCGAAGCGGCGCTTGGTGCGCTTGCGCTCCTCCTCGTACAGCTCGGCGGCCGTCTTCTTCGGCGGCCTCTTGCGCGCCGCGGGCTTCGGCGGGGCGGCGGGAGGGGGCGGCGGGGCCTGCTGGAAGGAGGTCCGGTTGAGCGCCATGGTCCCCTGCGGCCCCTGAGAGCCGCCCTGAGGCCCACCCGCGGGCCCACCGGGCAACCGCGGTGCCCGGGTGATGACGGTGGCCGCAGAAGCGGCGGCAGCGGCCAGCACGGGCATCGTCAGCTCGGCGTGCTGCGAACCCTGCTCCGGCGTCTGCACCGGGCGGACCCGCACGGTCGCGTCGTGCTGCCCCGGAGCGGGCGCCGGGACGGGCGTCGTCGACACGCCGAGCACGAGCCGCACCTGCTCGACCTCGGCCAGGAACGCCGCCGCGTCGGCGGGGCGCAGAGCGGGGTCGCGGCGGGTGGCGCGCACGACCAGCCGGTCGAGTTCCGCCGGGATGCCGGGGACGAGCGTGCTGGGGGCGGGGACGTCCTCGTTGACGTGCCGGTAGGCGACCGAGATCGCCGTGTCCCCGAGGTACGGCGTCACCCCGGTCAGCATCTCGTAGAGCACGATCCCGGCCGCGTACACGTCGCTGCGGGAGTCCGAAGCGCCGGTGGCCACCTGCTCGGGCGAGAGGTAGGCGACCGTGCCGAGGATCGTGCTGTCGCTGGTGGTGCCCGCCTCGGCGACCGCCCTGACCAGCCCGAAGTCCGCGACCTTGACCGTTCCGTCGTGGCCGATGAGCACGTTCTCCGGTTTCACGTCCCGGTGGACCAGTCCGGCCTGGTGCGCGGCGGCCAGCGCCGACAGCACGGGCTCCAGCACGCTCAGCGCGAGCGGGGTGCTCAGGGTGCCGCGCTCGGTGATGAGGTCGCGCAGGGTGCCGCCCTCGATGAGTTCCATGATGAGGAATACGTGCTCACCGTCGGGTCCGCCTCGATCGACTCCCTGGTCGTGCACGGCGACGACGCCGGGGTGCCGCAGCCGGGCCGCCGTGCGGGCCTCCTGCTCGAAGCGGGCGACGAAGGCGCGGTCCCCGGAGAACTGTGGGTCCATGACCTTGATGGCCACGGCGCGGTCCAGGCGCGTGTCCACGCCGCGGTAGACGGTCGACATGCCGCCGCGGGCGAGCACGCGGTCCACCCGGTAGCGGTGTTCCAGCAATCCGCCTATCACGTTCGTACCAGACCTCTCCACAACTACCGATCGTACGGAGAACGAGGATGACCCGGTTGGCGCAGGGCGTTCAAAGAGAGGTTATGGCATCGTGACCCCCGTGAGTGCGATTCCCGCCGCTGCGGATGTCCTGGCCCCCGACCTGGAGGTCCTCGACCTCCCGACGGTCGCCGACCGCCTTGGCCTACCCATCACCCGTGTCCACCAGCTGCTCCGCGACGGGCAGCTGCTCGCCGAGCGTCGCGACGGCGTGCTCGTGGTCCCCGCCGACTTCATCGCGGCGGCAGGCGTCGTGAAGGGGTTGTTCGGCACGGTCACCGTGCTGCGCGACTCCGGCTACTCGACCGACGAGATCCTGCGCTGGCTCTTCACCGAGGACGAGACGCTGCCCGGCACGCCCATCGAGGCGCTGCGCGGCGACCGTGGCCGTGAGGTGAAGCGCAGGGCCCAGGCCCTGGCCTTCTGATCCGTTCCCGGCTGGACGGCCCGCGCCACCGCGGCGCGGGCCAGACCCGGTAGCGCCGCGGCCGTCCTCCGCGTTCCCGGCACGACCACCCGTCGGGAGAACACCCGGTAGTCGGCTGCCGCGATGCCGTCCAGGACGTTCCGGTAGAGGGTCAGCGCCGTCTCGACGCACGGCCGGGAGACCGGCCGCGGCTCCGCCACGCCCTCCTCCGCCTCGCGGTGGACGGCGTAGGTGTGGGAGGCGAGGTGCGCGAGCGCGCGCCGCACCCCCGGTTCGGACCGACCGGTCCGTCTGCGCCGGGCGAGCAGGGCCCGGTCGACGCCGTAGGCGTCCAGCACGTCCAGCGGCAGGTAGAGCCGTCCCCGGTCGAGGTCCTCGCCGACGTCCCGGAGGAAGTTCGTCAGTTGGCGTGCACCGCCGGGCGTCGCTCGGGCGTGAGCAGGCGCGTGGCCAGGTAGAACGTCTTCCCGTGGCGCGCGTTCAACGCCGTGCGGCGGGCGTAGGCCGAGCGCACCGCCGGATCGGTGATCCCCGCGGCGTCGAGTTCCCGGTCGCTCACGGGCGTGGCCCGTACCTGCTCGACAGCTCCAGGGGGTCCGGCCGTCCCAGCGAGACGGTGGCGAGCGCGGAGACGGCCACGACGAGCGCCAGGTAGAACCACGAGTAGAGGGCGGTGTCGCCGTTGGGGAAGGTGACCAGCAGCAGCACGCAGGAGAAGAACACGGCGGCGCGCAGGCCGGTCAGGGTCCAGGTGAGTCCGGCGGCCAGTACGAGGGGCCAGCTGAAGTACCAGGGCAGGGTGGCGGGGGAGAGCAGGGCGACGGCGAGCATGGTCAGGGCGGCGTGGTGGATGGCGT